>JALYJY010000042.1:0-2639 GCA_030775045.1 Pseudomonadota bacterium
ACATCGGCCTGGGTCCGCAGCCCTGTTTCAGCAACAGCGTGGTGGAGCTGTCGCTGGGCGCCGGAAGCCGCCTGACCCATGTGATGGTCCAGGAAGAGGCGCAGCAGGGTGTGCACGTTTCCACCACCGGCGTGCGACTGGGGCAGGGGGCCATTTGTGATTCATTCATCCTCAACGCCGGCGGTCGCCTGGTGCGGCGCGAGGTGCACACGGTGTTTGCGGACACGGGCGGGGAGTTCCGCATCCAGGGCGCCTATCTGGTGCATGGAGGCCAGCACAGCGATATCACGACACTGATCGACCACCGCAGTCCCGGCTGCACCAGCCACGAGGTGATCAAGGGCGTGATCGACGGCAACGGCCGCGCGGTGTTCCAGGGCAAGATCCACGTGGCTCCGGGCGCGCAGAAGACGGACGGGTACCAGCTGAACCGCGCCCTGCTGCTGTCAGACGCCGCGGAAATCGACAGCAAGCCCGAGCTGGAAATCCACGCGGACGACGTGAAATGCAGCCACGGCGCCACAGCAGGCGAACTGGACGACCAGGCGCTGTTCTATCTGCGCTCCCGCGGGATTGACGAAACCACCGCTCGCCACCTGCTGGTCCAGGCCTTCCTGGCCGAGGTGGTGGACGGGATCCGGGATGAGAATATCCGGGCGGCTATCAGCGGGGTTGTTGGCAGGCATATGGCAGGATAGGCAGGTTACCTTTTCCCGTTTTCTGTTCTGCCCCCCGTCCGGAACAGATCCCCTACATGCAGAATATAGAGGGTGCGGTCAGTTTCCTTTTCCAGCACGAAGGTGCCTGCGTCCGCAGACATGTCATTGACCCACCAGGGCTCCAGATGGGCCAGGTCAATGCCGGCAGCCTTCAGGGCATCTTTCAGGTTGCGCAGGCCCTGGTTCGCTGTCCAGATCCAGTAACCGGAGGAAGATTCATCCTGTCCTCTCTGGGAACCCAGAATAACTGATCCGTCTGCCGAGATTTTCAGCGGTCCGGAAGAGACATCGTTTTCGGTCCCCAGAACACCGAGATCCACGACTCCTGTCCCGGGCGTCCAGCGGAATGCGTGCCGGACCGCAACCTTGCCCCAGGGTGCCGTGATTTCTCGTTCTGTCAGCAGCATGCCTGCAATCACCTGTCCGTCGTGGGAAATATGCAGGGGGATTGTTTGCCCGAAGCCATCCTTGCCCAAGGGTGTGAAACCTGTGTCCGGTGACCAAAAAGTGGCCGGTTCATAACCCAGTTCCGGTTTCCCGAGCTTCACCAGCCTGGGCCAGGCTGTGACGACCAGACCATTGCCTGAAATTTCTGGAAGGTCGAACCTGCTCTCGAACGGGACAAAGCCCCGGCTTTCAGACCAGTAAAAACTTCCGGAAGAGTTTTCTTCAGTATTGAGGTAAGAACCAACAACCGCCGTACCATTCCCGGAGATGCCGGCGCAGAACAGCCGGCGAATTCCTTCTTTTCTGATTTCTGTCACCCCGCGCTGCGGCGTCCAGACAAGACAGTGTTCCGAGCTTATGCCGTCTTCGCTGTTGTCATTGAATATTGTGTGGCGGAGGACAGCCCCCCGGGAGAAGAAAAAAGGGCTTACGGAAGGGAGTGAAAGAGAATCTTTCGTGTAGGGAAGTGGCCAGGATTTCTTTTCCCCTGTCCGGGGATCCAGGGCCACAAGCCTTGCGGGCTGGTTGTTCGCACCTTCAATCTGGAGGAGCGTTTTTCCGTCCGGCGTCATGACATCGGATGCGTCCAGCACAACGCCTGTTTCCCTGGACCAGTAAAAACTTCTGGCTGCGGGAAAGAACATTCCGGTCAGTGCCGATCCGTCATCGGCGATATGGTAGATGTCCGCCCATTTCATGGGCGGCAGATCAAGCTTTGTCAGCTCCCATGCGTGCGCGGAGAACGAAAAAAAGACTGAGGCGGCGGCAACAAGGAAACGAAGAAGCATTGCAGAAAACCTCCGGTCAGCCGGGCTGACAGCAAAAACGTATCACGCCCCCAGCTTGCCCCGGTCCGGGTCTGTGTCGCGCTTGTCATAGGCGCGGACGATGCGGCCCACCAGCGGGTGGCGCACCACGTCCACGTCACTGAACTGGATGAAGGTCACGCCATGCACATCGCGCAGCACGTCGATGGCGTCGGCCAAGCCCGAGTGGACGCCGTGGGGCAGGTCGGTCTGGGTGATATCGCCCGTGATCACCATGCGCGATCCCTCGCCCAGACGGGTGAGGAACATCTTCATCTGCATGGGCGTCGTGTTCTGTGCCTCGTCCAGAATCACAAAGGCATCGGTGAGGGTACGGCCACGCATGAAGGCCAGCGGAGCCACCTCGATCACGCCGCTCTCCAGCCGCTTGGTGATCTGGTCCGGCGGCATCATGTCGTGCAGGGCGTCGTACAGGGGCCGCAGGTAAGGGTCGACCTTTTCCTTCATGTCGCCGGGCAGGAAGCCGAGGCGCTCCCCCGCTTCCACCGCCGGGCGGGACAGGATGATGCGCTCCACCGCGCCCGAGATCAGCAGGGATATGCCGTGGGCCACGGCCAAATAGGTTTTTCCGGTGCCGGCGGGGCCCAGGCCGAAGACCATCTCGCTCTCCTGCAATGCACGCAGATAGGCTGCCTGGGTGGGAGAG
>JALYJY010000042.1:2649-6758 GCA_030775045.1 Pseudomonadota bacterium
ATGGTGAAATCAGGACTGTTCAGGCGGGCCAGCGCGGCAGAACGTTCTCCCGCGTCGGTCAGGGTGCTGACCATGCGCAAAGCCGCGTCCACCTCGGCCGGGCCAGTGGGCAGGCCGGCCTGCAGGCGGCCCCACAGGGCGTCCAGAATATTGCGGGCCAGATCGGCGCGGGAAGACTCGCCCGATACGGTCAGGCGACTGCCGCGGGCTGCGATGGACACGTCCAGCTGCTGCTCGATGCGCTTCAGGTGGCTGTTGTGCTCGCCGTACAGGGCGGGGGTCAGGCGGTTGTCCTCGAACTGCAGCTCGATGCTACGGGATCCTGAACTCACGATGAAACTCCGGCGGTTGCAGGGGAAAGAACGGTATCCGTGGTCACGACAGTGCCCGCAAGACTGCTGCCGGTGGCCGAGGCGATACTGACCATGGCCATGGTCCCCAGCAGGCGGGCAGGAGCGGTAACGTGCACGGACTGCATCCAGGGACTGCGGCCCAGAAGCTGGCCGTCACGTTTGCCCCGGCGGTCAAAGACCACAGGCATGGTCTGGCCGATGCAGGCCGTGTTGAAGGCTTTCTGCTGGCTCATGATCAGATCCTGCAGGACGGCCAGGCGCTGTGTCTTCACCGCCTCCTCCACCTGGGTCTGGAGGCCTGAGGCGGGTGTCCCCGGGCGCGGGCTGTAGGCAAAGGAATAGGCCTGGGCGTATCCCACATCCCGGACGATCTTCAGTGTGGTCTCGAAGTCCGCGTCGGTCTCCCCCGGAAAGCCCACGATGAAATCCGACGACAGGGCCAGGTCGGGCCGTGTGGCCTTCATTTTGTCCACCACGCGCAGGTAGTCATCGGCTTTGTGCTTGCGGTTCATGGCGGCCAGGATGCGGTCGGATCCGCTCTGGACCGGCAAATGCACAAAGGGCATCAATTGCGGCACGTCGCGGTGGGCGGCGATCAGGTCATCGTCCATGTCCCGCGGGTGGGAGGTGGTATAGCGGATGCGCTCAATACCCGGAATGTCGGCAATCCTGCGGATCAGGCGGCCCAGACCCCAGGTCTGTCCGTCTGGCCCCGTGCCGTGGTACGCATTCACGTTCTGGCCCAGCAGGGTGATCTCGAGCGCTCCGCCGGCCACCAGCCGCTGCGCCTCGGCCACCACCTGGTCCACGGGGCGGGAGAATTCCGCGCCGCGGGTATAGGGCACCACGCAGAAGGTGCAGAACTTGTCACAGCCTTCCTGCACGGCCAGAAAGGCGCAGGGGCCCTGGCTGGCCTGTTCTTCCGGCAGCTGGTCGAATTTGGATTCCACGGGAAAGTCTGTGCTGACGATTTTTTCTCCGGCCGCGCGGGCCAGTTTGCCCACCATCTCGGGCAGGCCCTGGTAGGCCTGGGGGCCGAACACCATGTCCACGAACGGGGCGCGGGCGATGATCTCCTTCCCCTCGGCCTGTGCCGTGCAGCCGGCCACGGCAATGATCATTTTTTCGCCGCGGGCAGCCTTGCGTTCTTTCTGCTCGCGCAGGCGACCCAGATCCGAGTACACCTTTTCCGAGGCCTTTTCCCGGATGTGACAGGTATTCAGGATGACCATGTCGGCGTCATCCGGTTCCTCCACCGGGCGGTATCCCAGCGGGGCCAGCACGTCCGCCATACGGGCGGAGTCATAGACGTTCATCTGGCAGCCCCAGGTCCGGATGAACAATTTGCGGGTCACGGTTTCAGGCGTCTTCTTCATCGTCGTTGTCGGCGCCCAGGTCATCGTCGTCTTCGTCACCGGCGCCGGTTTCGGAATCAATCTGGTCAGCCAGATCGCGCAGCATGTCGGCGATATCAGCAGCGTCGGTATTTTCAGCGGCGGCGTTGACGGCGGCCTCAACCATGGCCACAGCCACGTATGCGGACAGCACCCCTCCGTCCTTCATGGCGTTTTCCAGGTGCTTTTCCGCGACCTCGAGCGCCTTGCTGAACATGGCCTCTGTTGATTCTTCCTTCATCACCGTCTCCGCAAAGTCGTTGTCCTGAAACCGGTCTTTCTGATAACACGTTGGCGGGAAATTGTGCGAAAAAATATGAAAACAGACAGTATTTCTGAAGAGGCCGGACGGACAGGGCCGGAGTGCATCCATTTCGGGGCCTGCGGGGGGTGTTCGCTGCAGGATGTGCCCCTGGACCGGTACCGGGAAGAAAAGCGCGCCCAGGTCGTGGAGGCGCTGGAGCGCAGGGGGCTGTCGCAGGTTCCCGTGCTTCCGCTGGTGCCCACTCCGGTCCGGAGCCGCCGCCGGGCCATGCTGGCAGCCCGGAAAGCCGGTGGCCGGGTTCTGCTGGGGTTCAATGAGCGTCGCTCCTCCCGGATTGTGGATATCACGGGCTGCACGATCCTGGTGCCGGCCCTGATGGCCTTGCTGCCGCGCCTGCGGGTTTTCCTGCAGGTCCTGCTGAAGGAGGGTCCGGCGCTGGATGTGTCCCTGACCGCCCTGCCGGACGGGGTGGATATCCTGCTGACCGGCCGGCTGGACCTGTCGCTGGAGGCCAGGGAAGCTGTAGCCGCGTTTGCGGCACAGGGCGGCGTTTCGCGGGTTGCTGTGGCGTCTGCGCCCTATGCCGAGGCCGAGCCCCTGATCCAGCTGCGGCCCTGCATGACGTTTTTCGGCGGAGTGCCTGTGGCCATGCCGCCGGGTGCCTTCCTGCAGGCCAGCGCGGAAGGGGAGCAGGCCCTGGTGCGGCTGGTGGTGGACGCTGTGGGTGCAGCCGTCACGGTTGCGGACCTGTTTTCCGGCTGTGGCACGTTCACCTTTCCGCTGGCGAAAACAGCCCGTGTCCATGCTTTTGAGACTTCTGCCCTGGCGGTGCAGGCCATCCAGGCCACAGGACAGCGGGGCGTGACAGCCACCCGGCGGGATCTGGACCAGGATCCGCTGACCGTGAAGGAACTGTCCCGGTTCCAGGCTGTGGTGCTGGATCCCCCCCGGCGTGGTGCGCAGGAGCAGTGCCGCCAGCTGGCCCGCAGCGATGTGCCTGTGCTGGTCTTCGTTTCCTGCAGTCCGGACAGTTTCGCCCGGGACGCCCGCATCCTGGCGGATGGCGGATACCGCCCGGTTTCGGTCACCCCGGTTGACCAGTTCGTGTGGTCATCCCATATCGAGCTTGTGGGCGTTTTTGTCCGATGACAAAAAACGAACGCAATTGGACGGTTATATGCTGAACCATTTCTGATCCGGCCGGGTTTTTGCTGTGCATATCCACCTTCCCCACCTGCCCCACGGTCCCCGTCCCGAAAGGACGACGGACCTCCTGCTGCGACTGGTAGCCGAGGAGGGCTCTCCCCGGCTGACCATCAACGACCTGATTGCGGGTCTGGGCGACCGGGCCTTCGGTCTGATGATCCTGCTGTTCGCCCTGCCCAACTGCGTCCCCGCACCGCCCGGGATCGGATCCCTGCTGGGTCTGCCCATCTTCCTGTTCTCCATCCAGCTGATGCGGGGAAAGCACAGGCCATGGCTGCCGCGGGCGATCGGGGGGCGCAGTTTTTCCCGCAGCGATATCCGCCGGGTCATTGTGCGGGCCGCGCCCGTAACCCGCTGGTTCGAGGCGATCTGCAAGCCCCGCCTGCGCTTCATGACCGAGGGGGTGATCCTGCGCCTGGTAGGGTTCCTGATCTTCCTGCTGTCGGCCCTGATTATCCTGCCGTTTCCGGGCACCAACTGGTTGCCTGGTGTGACGATAGCCATTCTCTCGATTGGCCTGATCGAGCGCGACGGCCTGATTGTCCTGGGCAGCAGCCTGGCGGGCCTGGCCGCTTTCTGGCTGTCGGGAACGTTTTTCTATGTGGGCCTCAAGTGGGCCCTGGGAAAACTGGGGGAGTTTTTCTAGGGTGTGGCCTTTGCAGCGGCAATGGCTCTGAGTCCCATTTCCCGCGTAACGCTTTTTGGTCTTCTGGCGTTAAGCCGGGCAACGACAGGCACATGATCCAGCAGCATTTCCCGCCCTGCCCGATGCCCTTCCCTGTGTGCCGGCGCAAAGACAGGCCCAAGGGCTGCTGACCAGTCAGGGATGGAATTGATAAGGATTTTTCCCTGACAGACATCGTTATACAGGAGCATAGTGGCCTGGCAGAC
>JALYJY010000042.1:6768-14668 GCA_030775045.1 Pseudomonadota bacterium
GAAAAGAACCATGCTCAGGTCTGACATGAGTGCGCGGAGGTATCCTGCTGTCCCGGAGCCATGAATCTTTCCGGTCTCATACAGAGCTGTGCGGAGGCCCTGCAGGATGGCCCAGCGGGCCAGAGGATAATCTGCAAGATACAGCAGGCTTTGTCCCAGGCCCTCGGTGCGGCCTGCCAGAATCATGTCGACCGTACCGGCTGCTATTGCCTTGTGGGCCAGAACCTGCATGTCCTCTGTCATGATTTCCGAGGCGCAGGCCATACCCAGTGTTTCCGGAAGGGTTCCTGTCACACAGAAATGAAGTCCGGAGGCAACGCCTTCCCGGAACGCAGCCCTGGAGAGAATACCGTGAAGACCGTCCTCAAGAAGCCTGCGATGGGCCTTTTCAAGAATATCGAACTTGTCACGCCTTGGGTCCAGCATCAGGGCCTGCGCGCCAAGACGCAGGGTGTTTGGATTGGCATGCCCGCTTTCCCATCTGGCAAAACAGACCAGAGCGGCCACAGCGCCCGGATCCCTGGGAAGGTCAGCCAGAGACCGGCGGAAAACCCCGAATTCCTGTGTTTTCGTAATACCGGGCTTTTGTTCCGTGCCAGACATTTACGCACCGCAAACCGGGGATCGGGAATAACTTGTCATCAAGACATTCCCGTACCACAGGCCGATGAAACAATAACAGAAAAATGGTCAGTAGCTGCGCGCAAGGATGACCTCCATGGTCGCTTTTCCACCTGTGATGATGCAGGGGCCGGTGACGGGGGTATCAAAGGGTGCGCAGCGCAGGGTGATTCCCAGTGCTTTCAGGACTGGTTCGGCCGCCGATTCGTCGCCGCAGAAAGGGGCCAGGACGAAGCCTTTGCCGGTGGAATACCCCTGGTCGCCGGAGCTGCTGAAATAGGCTTCCAGCTCGGCCCGCGTCTTGATGTTTGTCACCATGCGGGATTTCTGAAGGGCTTTCGCTGCGTCGAACAGGCGCTGCTGGTAGGCCCCCAGGTCCTGGCCGATGCTGGCCGCCAGCGCATCCGTCGCAACAAAATTCTTTTTCCCGATATCGTCCCGCCACACGGCGCAGACCTGTCCGCTTGCCACATCTTTCGGGCCGATTTCAAGGATCAGCGGCACGCCCTTCTTGATCCACTGCCAGCGCTTGTCCTGGCTCTGCACGTCGCGGCCGTCCAGTTTCACGCGTACCTTCTCGCCAAAGGCCGTGGTCGCGCCCAGCTGTTTGGCCACCCTGTCTGCGTACGCCATGACCGCGTCCCGGTCAGAATCAGCCCGGATAATAGGCACGATGACCACTTGGAACGGCGCCAGTTTGGGCGGTACCTTCATGCCGTTGTCGTCGCCGTGGGTCATGATCAGGCCGCCGATGAGGCGGGTCGAGACGCCCCACGAAGTCGTGTGCACATGATCCAGCCCGCCGTCTTTTGTCTGGAATTTGATGTCGGCGGCCTTTGAGAAATTCTGGCCCAGATAATGGGATGTGCCCGCCTGCAGGGCCTTGCCGTCCTGCATCATGGCTTCGATGCAGTACGTGTTCACGGCGCCCGGAAAACGCTCGCCGGGCGTCTTCTCGCCCTTGATCACCGGCATGGCCATGACGTTTTCGGCCACATCGCGATAGACCTCCAGCATCTGCAGGGTCTCGCGCATCGCATCATCCCTGTCCGCATGGGCCGTATGGCCTTCCTGCCAGAGAAACTCGGTGGTGCGCAGGAACAGGCGCGTGCGCATCTCCCAGCGCACCACGTTGGCCCACTGGTTGATCAGCACGGGCAGGTCGCGGTAGCTTTCGATCCAGCGGGCAAAGGCCTCGCCGATGATGGTTTCCGAGGTGGGGCGGATCACCAGCGGTTCCTCCAGCTCCCCGTCGGGCACCAGTTTGCCGTCCTTCTGTACAAGACGGTGGTGGGTCACCACGGCCATTTCCTTGGCAAAGCCTTCCACGTGGGTGGCTTCTTTCTCGATCAGGCTGAGGGGGATGAACAGGGGAAAATAGGCGTTCTCGTGCCCCGTGGCCTTGAAGCGGTCGTCCAGTTCGCGCGCCAGGCGTTCCCAGATGCCATAGCCCCAGGGCTTGATCACCATGCAGCCGCGCACGCCGGAGTTTTCGGCCATGTCCGCGGCGCTGATCACCGCCTGGTACCAGTCGGCGTAGTTTTCCGCGCGGGTGGGGGAGATGGCGGTTTTCACGGCTTTTTCAGTCTTTCCGGTCTGTGCGGTCGCGGTGGAGGACATGGCGGTTCCTTTCATGATCTGCCCGTATATGACCATGCCCGGCCGTGGAACTCAATGCGGTTGAGAAACAGGGTCTCTCCCGCTCTCCTGCAGGAGAGGGATTCCAGTTTCCTTAGCCAGGCTTTCGCATGTACATGTATAAGATCCATCGGAGACACAAAAGGATGCCGGCATGAAGCGTATCGCTGTGTGTATATGGATCCTGGCCGTGTGCCTGGCCTTTCCGGCCCGGGCGGAGGGCCTGAAGGTGGTGGCCAGCATCAAGCCTGTCCATTCCCTGGTGGCCAGTGTCATGGCCGGTGCGGGGGAGCCATATCTTCTGGTGCGCGGGGCGGCCTCGCCCCACGATTATACCCTGAAGCCCGCCGATGCCGCCGCGCTGGCGGGCGCGGACACTGTATTCTGGATGGGTCCGGCGCTGGAGACATTCCTGGTCCATCCGCTGGAAACCCTTGCAGGCCGGGCGCAGGTTGTAACCCTTCTGTCGCCGGATGTGCTGGAGGTTCTTCCCGTCCGGGCCGGTGGCGTATGGGGAGACCATCACCACGATCATGGAGAGGACGAACCGGAAGCCCTGGATCCCCACGCCTGGCTGGATGCGAACAATGCCATCCGGATTGTGCGTCTTGCTGAAAAGGTTCTGTCGGAAAAGGATCCGGACAACGCCGCCCTGTACCGGCGCAATGCCCGGGACACAGAGGCCCGCCTGAAAACCCTGCGCGGGGACATCTCTTCCCTTCTGGGGTCTGTGCGGGACCGGCCCTTTATCGTCTCCCATGATGCCTTCCAGTATATGGAGCAGGTCTGGGGCCTGAAGGGTGCCGGCGCTGTCACGGTCAGTCCGGATCAGGTTCCCGGCGCCCGGCGCCTGTCGGCCCTGCGGCAGAAAATTGTGGACGCCCGCGCGGTGTGCGTGTTTACTGAACCCGGATCCGGTTCCCGCAGGATTGCGGCCCTGACTGACGGAACGGCTGTCCGCACCGGTGTCCTGGATCCTGAAGGAATTTCTCTGAAACCGGGACCGGGCCTGTATTTTGACCTGATGCTTTTCAACGCCCGGAACCTTGCGGCGTGCCTGAATGGAGGGCCTGAACAATGACCCACGCTGATATCCGCCTCATGGGACGGGCCATGGAACATGCGGCGCTGCATCCGGACGACCCGCCGGCCATCCCCGAACTGGCCGCCATGACTGGTCTGAACCCGCATCAGTTCCGGCAGGTTTTCATGGCCATTGCCGGTGTGATGCCGGAGGCTTTTCTGGACAATGTGCCCTTCCGCCAGGCCAGAGCCCTTCTGGAGCACAGGGGGCGCCTTCCCGGGAAGCCCGCCGTGAACATCGGGTGGAAAGCCGTGGAAAGGCCGGAGGATTTCGGCACGGTCATTTATGGCTTTCACGAAACGCCGCTGGGGCGTGTCCTGGTGGGCCTGTCGGATCACCGGCTGTGCTGGCTGGGTTTTGCCGCCACCGGCGATGCGGCGGCAATGCAGGTGATGACGAAGGCCCTGGCCGGAGCGGACTTCCGGGACAGTGCGCGGGACACAGCCTTTGTAGCGGCCCGGCTGACGGATCCCGCGATCCCGTGGGATGTTGTGGTCCGCGGCACACCGTTCCAGGTGGACGTGTGGAAGGCCCTGTGCCGCATCCCTGTGGGCAGCATTTTCACCTATGGCGATGTGGCCGCAGCTGTTGGCCGCCCCGCTGCCGTGCGCGCCGTGGGCCAGGCGGTAGGATCGAACCCCGTCAGCATCATCGTGCCCTGTCACCGGGTTGTCCTGGGATCGGGAAAGATCCACACCTACGGCGGCGGACCACTGCGCAAGCGCATCCTGCTGGCCTGGGAAGCGGCCCTGGCGAAAGGTCGCCTGCAGGCCGCGGCGGCGTGAGGGCGGAATTTTCAGGTATTGCTGAATTATGAAAACCCTTGTTCACCGCAGAGACGCAGAGGACGCAGAGAAGTATCCTGTCATCCTGAGCACAGCGAAGGATCTTTCTGACTGCAATTAAGAATCCTTCAGTCGCATTCGCTCCTTCAGGAAGACAATCCGGAATCTCTGCATCTCTGCGGTGAATATGTAAAAACGAGGACATAATATGGGTTTCAACTGCGGTATCGTGGGTCTTCCCAATGTGGGAAAGTCGACCCTGTTCAACGCCCTGACCAGCACCCAGGCGGCTGAATCCGCCAACTATCCCTTCTGCACCATCGAGCCCAACATCGGCCGGGTCAGTGTGCCGGATCCGCGTCTGGACACGCTGGCGAAAATCGCAGGCTCAGCCAAAATCATCCCGACCCAGCTGGAGTTTGTGGACATCGCGGGTCTGGTGCGCGGGGCCAGCAAGGGGGAGGGGCTGGGCAACCAGTTCCTGGGCAACATCCGCGAGGTGGACGCCATCGTCCACGTCCTGCGCTGTTTCGAGAGCGGCGACATCACCCATGTGGAAGGCTCGGTTGATCCCCTGCGCGATGCGGAAACCGTGGACACCGAGCTGATGATCGCCGACATGGACAGCCTGGACAAGCGCCTGGTGGCCGCACAGAAAAAGGCGAAGGGCGGGGACAAGGAGGCAAAGGCCCAGGTGGACATCATGGAAAAGGCGCTGGTGCCCCTGCGGGCCGGAAAGCCGGCGCGGACCCTGTTGCCGTCGCTGTCCGACGATGAAAAGGCCGCGTTCGGAAAGCTCCAGCTCATGACCGGCAAGCCGGTCCTGTATGTGTGCAACGTGGAGGAGGCCTCGGCTGCTACCGGAAACACCCTGTCAGCAAAGGTCCAGGTCATGGCGAAGGCGCAGGGGACCGAGGCGGTGATCATCTCGGCCGCCATCGAGGCCGAGCTGGCCCAGCTGGGCCCGGAGGAGAAAAAGGAATATCTGGCCTCGCTGGGGCTGGACGAGCCGGGCCTCAACAAGGTCATCCGGGCAGGGTTCAGATTGCTGGACCTGATCACCTTTTTCACCGTGGGCCCGAAGGAGGCCCGCGCCTGGACCGTGCGCCGCGGTGCAAAGGCGCCCGGGGCGGCGGGGGTTATCCACACGGACTTTGAGAAGGGCTTTATCCGGGCCGAGACCATGGACTGCGACAGCTTTGTCTCCCTGGGCGGAGAACAGGGCGCGCGGGAGGCCGGCAAACTGCGCCTGGAAGGAAAGGATTACACCGTCCAGGATGGAGACATCATGCATTTCCGGTTCAACGTATAAACCCTGACTGCCATGGCGCCCTGCCTTGTCTTTCTCCGCTTCCGGTGCTCACGTACTGTAACTTACGCTGCGTTCCGGTTCTCGAAAGACGGCGGCAATCCGCTCATGGCAGCGGGTTTCAGGAAGGGTTTTGAAACTCTTGGGAACAAATCCTGTTTTCTGTGCGTTACCGATTATGAGGTCCGGGTGCCGTAGTGCCGGTCCCGGGCTTCATTTCCGCAACAGCACAGAGGATGAAGGATATGCCGAACAACCAGCAGCAGAACCCGGGCAAAAACGCCCAATCGAACCAGCAGAACCCCCAGAATCCCCAGAAAAATACCCAGGGCCAGAACAACCCGAGCCAGAAGCAGGGCCAGCCGAACAATCCCGAGAAGAATAACGGCAGCAACAAGGGTAACTGGTAACTGATACCAGCCAGCCGGCAGCGGGCGCTTCCGGTCGGAGGCGCCCGTTTCGCTGTGCCGGCCCCTTGCGAATCAGGCCTTGCACCCTCCCGGACAAACATGCAATTCTCGGAAACATACACGACGTTTCACCAGTCCGGTCCGGTTTCCGATGTCCAGAAAATCCAGGCGTATTGCCGTCCTGATGGGGGGATGGTCTGCCGAGAGGGAGATCAGCCTTGTATCCGGAAACGGCGTTGCCGATGCCCTTGAGAAAGCGGGGCATACGGTCACCCGTGTTGACGTGCGCCGCGACCTGCCGGCGCTGCTGCAGGCGCTGACTCCCCGGCCTGACGTGATTTTCAACGCCCTCCACGGCCGCGGGGGCGAGGACGGAACGGTCCAGGGCGTTCTGGATTTCCTGTCTGTCCCCTATACCCATTCCGGCGTACTTGCCTCGGCCGTTGCCATGGACAAAGCCATGACAAAGCAGATCGTGGAGCGTCTGGGCGTGCGCTCTCCCCGCGGACAGCTGGTGCGGCCGGAGGATCTTGCCTCCGCTCCGCCTGTTGAGCCGCCGTACGTGATCAAGCCCAACAATGAGGGATCATCCTTTGGCGTGCGCATCGTCCGAAAGGGCGACAATCTGCCCCCTCCCGGCCAGTCCTGGTCCTGGGGTGACCGGGTGCTGGTGGAGGAATACATCCCCGGACGCGAGCTGACCGTGGCTGTGGTGGGCGACCGGGCTCTGACGGTGACGGAAATCCGCCCCGCATCCGGCTTTTTTGACCATGCGGCCAAATACACGGCAGGCGGCGCGGCTCATCACACGCCGGCCGCCATTCCGGAAGAGATTGCGCAGGAAGCCAAACGCTTTGCCTTTCTGGCCCACACGGCCCTGGGATGCCGGGGCGCGTCCCGGTCCGACCTGCGGTGGGACGACAGCCGGCCGGGCACATCGGGCCTGTACTTTCTGGAGATCAACACCCAGCCGGGCATGACCCCGCTGTCCCTGGTGCCCGAGCAGGCGCAGTATACGGGCATGTCCTATGGTGATCTGGTGTCGTGGATGGTGGAGAACGCCGCATGTTCCGCCTGACCCTGTTCAAGCCTGCACCTGCGCCTGCCCGGGGCGGCCGGTGCGCGCCTGCTCCGGACCGGGGGCTGTTCAGCCTGCGCAGGATCCTGCCGGCGGCCGCTGTTCTGGTTGCAGGATGCGGCCTGTATTTCCTTTTTCCCTGGAAAGATGCCGGAAACAGTTTTGCTGCCAGCCTGCAGGCGCGCGGGCTGGTCATCCGCGACGTCCGTGTTCTGGGCCGCAACTTTACCCGGATCAGCGACATCCAGGATATCCTGGGCACAAAACCGGGAGATCCCATCCTGGATTTTGACACGGCCCGTGCACGCGCGGCGCTGGAGGCCCTTCCGTGGGTCAGCCAGGCGACGGTCAGCCGGCATCTTCCCGACACCATCGTCATCCATCTGATCGAGCGTACACCCATGGCCCTGTGGCAGCATGAGAAAAAGCTGGCCGTGGTGGATGTGGAGGGCAATGTCCTGACGCGGGAGGGGCTGGAGCGCTATGCCCGCCTGCCCCTGATTGTGGGGAAAAATGCACCGCAGGAAGCAGGGCAGCTGTTCCAGGCGCTGGACCAAGTGCCGGAGATCCGCCGGCGCGTCCGTTCGTGCATCCGGATCCCGGACAACCGCTGGGACCTGCGCCTGGACAACGGCGTGACCGTGCGTCTGCCCGGCGGGGATTTCACGGGCGCCCTGCGCCGGCTGGCGGAGGCGGACAGGGAGCACCACGTCCTGGACCGGGACATTGTTGTCGTTGACCTGCGCCTGCCGGACCGCATGATTGTGCGGACATCGGCCAGCGCGGCGCGGCGCGCGGACAATCCGGAAAAGAGGATATAGACCGGCATGGTTCTTGACGCACTTATGGGAACACGCAGGACCGGCGGCGAGGGCAATGTGGTGGCCGCCGTTGATGCCGGCTCGGGCAAGGTATGCTGCCTGATTGCCCGGATCACGGATGGCCAGCCGTCCATCATTGGCCACGGCGTGCATG
>JALYJY010000043.1 GCA_030775045.1 Pseudomonadota bacterium
GGAGAGGACAGCGGACCATTGTCCGCCTATTTGGGCCTGTCTTATGAGGATGAATGTTTTCTGATGAGCCTGTCCTTTGAAAGGAGCTATACAAACCGCGAAGATATCGAAAGCGGCGATACCATCCTGCTGCGCCTCTCGTTCAAAAATCTGGGCGAGGTCACTTCACCCCTTGTATCCCGAAGCGTTTTACGCGAAGCTTCCCGCAGCGTCGGGAACTGATATTCCGGAAAGGCAAAAATCATGGCGGGCAGTGTAAACAAGGTGATTCTGGTGGGAAACGTGGGCAAGGATCCGGAAATCCGGACCATGCAGAACGGGGGCAGGGTGGCCTCCTTCTCCATTGCCACGTCAGAATCATGGAAAGACAAAAACACGGGTGAGCGCCGGGAAAAGACGGAGTGGCACCGGATCGCTGTGTACAGCGATGCCCTGGTTGGCATTATAGAGCGTTTCGTGCGCAAGGGGTCGAAGCTTTTCGTGGAAGGCGCCCTGGAAACCCGCAAATGGACGGACCAGTCCGGGCAGGAACGCTATACGACCGAAGTGGTGCTGAAACAGTTCCGCGGAGAGCTGACCCTTCTGGATTCACGGTCAGGCGGGGATTCATCACCTGTGCAGGGCCAGGCTGCAGAGTATGCTCCGGCCGGAGAGCGTGGAGCGGAGGGTGGCCGTACTTCCCGGACCGCTGATCTGGACGACGAGATTCCATTCTGAGCACAGTAAGCGGAACCGCTCCTGTCCTGGTGTGATTCCGTCAGGATCTGCGCCTGTCGGACAATCCGGCCCTGTCATGGGCTGTGGTGCAGATGCAGCACCCTGGTTTCGCATTTTCAATCCGGTCCTGCAGGGAGAGAAGTTTGATCCGCATGGACAGTATGTGCGCCAGTGGGTGCCGGAGGTTGCGGGGCTGCCGGATCGCTGATCCACAGGCCGTGGGAGGCGCCGGTCGCTGTTCTGGAAAAGGCGGCTATTGTGCCGGACAGGATATATCCCGACCCGGTCGTTGACCTGAAAGAGGGAAGAGACCGGGCCATGGCGGCTTTCAGGAGATCAGGCGTATAAAAAAGACCCCGGTTTCCCGGGGTCTTTCTTTTCTTCCAGGCAGGCAGGAAGGGTCAGAAAATACCACCGCCTCCTCCACCTAAACCACCCAGAACACCACCTACAACACCGCCAGGACCGGCGTCAACGCCCACATCAACGTCCGCCAGCACCGACCGGTCTACCCGCCCATCCGGACGTCAACCTGGGCCATCGCCGGAAGCGAGGTGAGGGCAGATACAGCAAGCGCAGGGATCAGAAAACGCAGACGCATATCAATCTCCAGTATGTGTTGTTGTTTTTTCATACAAGATATAGGATCTATAGAACTGCCTCTGATAGCCATCAAGTGCCTTTTTTCATTTTAAACTGAATGTTCTGTGGCAAAAAAGAACAGGGCGAACCAAGGCAGAAAGCCGTAGAAAATCAGGGCTGGAGAGAGCCTTTTCGCCTGTGCTCGCCGTACTGATACGCCATCAGGCTGGCGATGACGATGGCCATGCCGGTGTACTGGAGGGGCGACAGGTACTCGCCGATCAGCAGGACGGCGAACAGGGCGGTGAACATGGGCTCCATCTTGAGCAGCAGGCTGTAGTTGAACGCTCCCAGCAGGGCGATGCTGTAGAACATGCCGATGGTGCCCAGAACCAGGGACAGGGACCCGGCCGCCAGCCACAGCCAGCCTTCGGTGGATGCGGGGTACGCCGGGGCCTTGAAAAACATCAGCAGCAGCACGAACAGTGCAGCGAAGATAAACGCCTCGGCTCCCACCACAGCCGGGTCACGGCTTTTCGTCAGGCGACCATAGATATACAGGCGGCTCCCCATGGCGATGGCCGCCAGGAAAGACAGGGCGACTCCGGTCAGGTTCAGGCGCTGGTCCACATGCCACACATCCAGCACCAGGCTGAGGCCGCCCAGCGCGGCAAAGGTGGTGAGCAACGCCAGCGCATCCAGCCGCACTTCCCCGCGCCACGCCATGAAGAACAGCAGCATCAGGGTGTGGGTGAACATGATGATGATCACCAGCGGGCCGGGCAGGAAGATCAGTGCCACAAAAACGCTGCTGAGGGAGATGGCCTGGAAAAAGCCGCCGGACATGGCGGTTCTGGTATCCGTGCGGCTTCTGAACAGGGGCTTTTGCAGGCCCAGACACAGCATGCACAGCCCCAGCGCGCGAGCTGCTGTGGTCACCACAATCACCAGAATCGCATTGCCGCCGTCTGCATAGACTGCACGGGCTGTGGAGGGGCTCACGCCGAATACCACCGCCGACAGAAAAGCCAGCAGGATTCCCAGAAGTTTTTTACGGGCGGGGGTCATGGGGAGGTGGACTCCACATACTGCCATTCATAGCGGTGGCCCAGGGCGGTGAGGACCTCGTACCCGATGGTGCCCGCGTCGGCGGCCAGCGCGTCGGCCGTCTGGTGCTCCCCGATCAGCTCGAGCCAGTCGCCGGGCTTTGGGCGCTGTCCCTCGGGAATGGCCGACAAATCCACGGTGGTCAGGTCCATGGACACGCGGCCCCGGATGGGACACCGGAAGCCTTTCCAGTACATGGCGCCGCGGTTGCCCAGCGCGCGGAAAACCCCGTCCGCATAACCCGCGGCCACTGTGGCCAGCGGCGTGTCCTGCGGGGCCTGCCACGTGCCGCCATAGCCCACGCGGGCGTCTTTATAGACCTGCCGCACGCGGATTACGGGCACGGCCAGGCGGGCCACGGGCTTCATGGGGTTGGCCTTTTCCGGCACGGGATTCAGACCGTACAGCGCCGCGCCGGGCCGCGCCAGGTCATAATGATACCGGGCGTGGCGGAACAGGCCCGACGAATTGGCCAGGGATTTTTCCGCCGCCGGAAAATGTCTGGCGATGGAGTCGAACACGGTGAACTGGGTCTCGGTCATGGGGTGGTCAGGCTCGTCCGCGCAGGCGAAGTGGCTCATGATTCCAGCCACTGTGATTCCATCCAGTATGGTTTTGTCGGCCAGCAGCCTTTCTGTTTCAATTTTTCCCAAGCCCAGGCGGTTCATGCGGATGTTGAAATTCAGGAACGCGGGCAGTTTTTTGCCGTGTTTGGTACTGAGTTTTTTATAGCCTTCAATTTCTAAAAAACTTCCAATCACGGGAATCAGGTTGTACTCGGCGTACGCATCGGCGCCGCTGCTGTAAAAGCCGTTGAGCACCAGGATCCGCGGAGTTTTAATAGCTTGGCGCAGGGCAATGCCTTCCTCCAGCGAGGAGACGAAAAAGGTTTTACATCCCACCGTGGCCAGCGCCGTACCGATCTCCACCGCGCCCAGGCCATAGGCGTTGGCCTTGACCACCGCGCCCACCTGCACTTTGGGTCCCGCATGGGCTTTCAGCAGCGCGTAGTTACCCCGCACAGCGGACAGGTCGATGGTCAGAATGCCCTGGCTTTTGAGCATGGTGTTCTCCATAGTTTATTTACCCTCAGAGCAGAGACGCAGAGGGCGCAGGGCCTCTGTTTTTTATTGTCATTCTGAAGGAGCGAAAGCGACTGAAGGATCTTTTGCTGCGGGAAAGAAAGATCCTTCGCTGTACTCAGGATGACATTCAATATAACTCTCTGCGTTCTCTGCGGTGAAATCCTTTCTGGAACACTTATGCAAAGCTCTTCCTCATGGTGAGGGACAAATCGGTACTTCATACTCATCTTGCACATTCTGCGCCGTGTGGAAAGTCGCCAGGATCCAGGAGGCAGATCCTGTGGCCACCGACTGGTGCCATGTATTGTCCGGAACGGCGTGCCAGCGGTTTTCAAAAGCCTCGTTGCGGTCTGATCCGTAAGAGTCGGCTTCCCACACGCCGTTACGCAACACCCGGGTTTCTCCGGTACCTTCAATACAGTACAGGAACTGGAAGCTGTTGGGATGCCGTTCCCGCTCCATCTCCAGCCCCGGGCGGAAGGCCGCCATGCGCAGGGTCTGGATAAACGATGGCGGAGCAACGGGCAGGTCCTGCAGAGGCACGGTGACAGCCACCGCCGCTTCGGCAGGATTTTGCTCCAGCAACGCCAGTACTTCCTGGCCGGCCCGGCTCAGGAAAGCTGTAACAGCGGGATCTGCCACAAAACGGTCCAGCTCCCGGATCCGGGGCCGAACGGCCTCTGTAAGAGATCTATTGAGAGTCTGCGCCTGGATCATCGGTACCCCCTCGCTGACAGCAGGTTGTTCTTTTTCAGGAAGGCGTCGATCAGGCCTTCGCGCTGCATGTCTTCCAGCACCGCGTCGATCATGTGCCGGAAATCATGGCTGCCCGGCTTGTAGGCAAAGCGGAACAGCAGTTCTCCCAGCGGTTCTGTCAGCACAGGTTTGATGGCCTTGGGCTGGGCCTTCATGTAGCCGTCCGCAAACAGGGGCGACAGCAGGATAAAATCGGCCTTGCCCGTGATCATGTCCTGGAAGTGTGTTCCCGCCGGCGCGCCCTGCGGGGCCAGCACCATGGTGACTTTTGGCAGTTTCAGGGGGATATAATAGGCCCCGGCCTCGCCGTCGGTTCCCGCAAATCTGTATCCGGGATTGTTCAGGTCGGCATAGCTTTTAATGGCCGACGTATCACGGTCCGCCGGCGTGTAGATCAGCATGTCCTCGGTGAAAATGATGCGGCTGGTGATGGCGTGCTTCAGCTGGGGTGGATAGATCAGCCACGGATGGCAGATGGCGTTAAACCGGTCCTGCGCCAGGTCCAGGTACACCGTGCCCATGTTGGTCATCTCGACCCATTCCACCTTCATCTGCAGACGCCGGGCGATTTCCTTCCAGATATCAATGGTGAGGCCCTTTGGCTCTGCCTTGCCGGTCAGGCCCGGCTCAAAAAACTGGTTAAACACAATCACGCCGCAGCGGATCGTGTTGCTGTCCACCACGCGCCGGTATACGGCGTCTTCAGCCCGGGCGGGCAGGGCGAGGAACAAGATCAGACAGAAAACTGCAAAGATTTTCATGGCGATCTTTCCGGTTGGGAATCGCTATTCAGCAATATCCTGTAACGAACTGCAGGACGATCAAAATACGCAGGATCAGGGCGGGGGATTTCCTCGACCAGATAACCGCCGCACTTTCTGATCGACGTAATGGCTGCTAGGTTGCCATAGGCCGTGATCATGTCAATGGCAGAAAGCCCGGCCTGCCGGGCCAGGGGCTGAATGTGAAGCAGCGCCCAGGTTCCGTATCCTTTGTTTCACTGTACTTGCTCCGCCGTTTCCCTGAACTCCACGGCGTGGAGCGGGCGGGGGGAGAGGTCGACGGGTGCGGGTTCGGGCAGGTCGGTTTCCGTGCCGGCAGTATGTAAATCGCGAAACTTGCGGGCGGTCACCAGAACGCGGCTCTCCAGCGATGACACCGTGCTGTTATAGCTGTCCACGGCCTTGTTCAGGCTGCCGCCCAGCTTTTCCATGTGCTTGCCCATGTCACTCAAACGTTTATACAGCTCGGCTCCCAGGGCGCTGATATCCCGCGCGTTGTCCGCCAGCTTTTCCTGCCGCCAGCCATAGGCCACGGTTTTCAGCAGGGCGATGAGCGTGGTGGGCGTGGCCACCAGGACGCGGTTCTCGGGGCCCAGCTCGATCAGGGCCGGGTCGGCCTCCAGTGCGGCGCTGTAGAAATTCTCGCCAGGCAGAAACAGCACCACGAATTCGGGCGAATGTTCGAACTGGTCCCAATAGGCCTTGAGGCCCAGCGTGCGGACATGTTCCCGCACGTGGCGGGCGTGACGGGCCAGAGCCTCGCGCCGCGCCGTATCGTCGGCTGCGTCCAGAATATCCAGATAGCCGTCCAGCGGGGCCTTGGCGTCCACAACGATAGAGGTGCCGCCAGGCAGCTTCACCACCATATCGGGTCGCAGGCGGCTGTCGCCGGTGCTGACCGAGGCCTGTTCCACAAAATCGCAGTGGTTCAGCATGCCGGCCATTTCCACCACGCGGCGCAGCTGCAGCTCGCCCCACCGGCCGCGGGCCACGGGCGTGCGCAGGGCGCGCACCAGCTGTGACGTCTCGCCGCGCAACGCCTGTTGCGATTCCAGAAGCGAAGTTACCTGCTGGCGCAGACCTTCGTAGGCGCCGACCCGCTGTTTCTCCAGCCCTTGGATCTGCTGCTCCATCCTGTCCAGGGTCTGACGCACGGGAGAGACCAGCTGGGAAAACTCGCCTTTGGCGACTTCCCTGGTCTGAGCCAGCTGGGCCTTGGCCAGTTCAAGGAACTGCTGGTTGTTCTGCCGCAGCGCCTCGGCCGCCATGGCCTGAAAGACCGTATTCTGCGCAGCGAGTTTTTCCTCGCTGATCCGGCGTTCGTTTTCCAGCTGGCTCTCCAGCCGGGCGATGGCGGCGGCCGCGGCAACGCCGTCCTCCCGCCCGAATACGTAGGCCAGCATCCACCCGATTCCGATCCCCAGAAGCAGGGATATGCCACTTGCCAGCCAGATCATGAACGCCTCCGGAATTGCTTTCCGGCGCACTGTACAGCCATTCTCAAAAAAGAACAAGAAGAGAACATCCGGCCCGGAAAAATTTTCCGGTTGCCATTCATAAGCCTTCATTCTATTTAGCTCATGAGCTAAACATATGTTGATGGGAAGTACAGGTTCCTGGTGGAAAAGATCTTCAAGGCCCTGTCATCACCGGTGCGGCGGCGGATCCTGGCGTATCTGTCTGGTGGTCCTCTGCGCGCGGGGGACATTGCTGACCGGTTCGAGATGGCCTGGCCCACGATCTCGCGGCACCTCAACGTTCTGGAAAACGCCCGGCTGGTGCGCTCGCAGAAAAAAGGCCTGCACGTTTTTTACACCCTGGAAAAAGACAACCTGGTGACATCTGTGTACGATTTTCTGGCTGATTTCTGCCCCGTCAGCCGGACCCTGAAAAAGGAAAGCCGCACGCGGCGGACAAAACATGACTGAGCAGAAAAACCAGTGGTGGGAACGCCTGCACTGGCGGCTGTTTTTTCCGATTCTCGTTCTGGGGCTGGCCGGTATTGCGTATACGGCGCTGCGCTGGAATGCCCTTTATGATTCGGCTCTTCTGTATCTGGGGATACCCCTGATCCTGGCGCTGGGATTTTCCTTAATTCCCGAAAGAAAAACGGCCATGGGCGCCACCATGAAAGGCACAACTGTCGCCCTGTTTCTGTCGGTCGCGGTGTTTCAGGAAGGCTATATATGCATCCTGTTTGTTGCGCCCCTGTTCTATGCCGTGGGCGCCCTGATCGCCTGGCAGGTGGACCGCGCCAGAAAGCGCAAGGGGACTGCTGCGCAGGCGGCTGTTCTGGCCTGTTGCCTGGCCGTGCTGTCGCTGGAGGGAGCCACGGATCTGACGACCTTTCCCCGGGATAATGTGGTCGAGGTCTCGCAGATCATTCCGGCGGATATAACGCAGGTACGGGAGCAACTGGCGAAAACACCGGCGTTTCCGGAGCAGAAGCCGTTCTTCCTGCGCATATTTCCGTATCCCGTCCACATTTCCGGCCAGGGGCTGGAGCCGGGGGACGAGCGGCGGGCGCACTTTGTGGCGTGGAAGCATATCTGGTGGACAAA
Source organism: Pseudomonadota bacterium (assembly GCA_030775045.1). Taxonomy (NCBI): domain Bacteria; kingdom Pseudomonadati; phylum Pseudomonadota; species Pseudomonadota bacterium. Next base: position 7,591 of record JALYJY010000043.1, read on the forward strand.
GGTGGAAGGGGATCTGGTTTTCCAGGTGGCGGAGAGCACGCCTGGTTCCATTACGTTCCGCGTGGTGAAGGACGATACCTATATCAGCCATTATCTGAAGTGGCTGTCGTCCCGTGTCCGGCTCGAGGCTGTGGATGACAGCCACACCCGGGTCACGTGGACGCACGAGTACCAGCGCCTGCTGGATCCCGTGTGGTATTTCGGTCCGCTACAGCACTATGCCGTTGCCCTGACGACGGAACAGCTGGTCCGGTATGTGGCCACGCCGGCCGGGCAGACCGGATCATGACTCCGGCTTTCGAGAATATCCACCGGATTGTCGAGGGGCAGGGGGCAGACCCTGTGGCAGGCCAGGTGGTCTGGTCGCCGGCAAAGTCCCTGTTCCTTGTGGCCATGTACGGACTGACCGTGCTGGCTGTCGTCCGCTTTTTCGCCTGGGATGCCGTTGCGGTGTTTGTGGTGAAGACAGCCGCTGTCCTGTTGCTGGGCCATTCCGTGGGCATGCACCGTCGCCTGATCCATAACAGTTTCGAGTGCCCGCAGTGGCTGGAGTATGTGCTGGTGTATACGGGCGTTCTGGTGGGACTGGGCGGGCCCTTCACCATGATCCGCACCCACGACATGCGCGACTGGGCCCAGCGCAAGCCCTGGTGCCATGACTATTTTGCCCACCGGCGCAGTCCTTTTGTGGATGCGCTCTGGCAGATACATGGTGAGGTGCGCCTGGACAGGCCGCCGCAGATCGTGCCCGAGCCGCGTATCGCCAGCGACAGGTTCTATCATTTTATCGAGAGGCACTGGATCGCTGCCCACCTGCCGTGGGCCATGGTATTTTATGCGGCGGGAGGCTGGGCCTGGGTCCTGTGGGGCGTGTGCGCAAAGGTGGCAGCCACGGTCACAGGCCACTGGCTGATCGGGTATATGGCGCACAGGGATGAGCCTTCAGGCTGGCATGTACGCGGCGCGGGCGTGCAGGGCCACAACGTGCCATTCTGCGGCCTGATCACCATGGGCGAGTGCTGGCACAGCAACCACCACGCCTTTCCCGGCTCAGCCCGCATCGGGCTGGAGCAGGGACAGCCGGATCCGGGGTGGGGGCTGATACAGGTGTTCGCAAAGCTGGGACTGGCCTGGAATATCCGCACTGCGGAGGATCTCCCATACAGGCCTGAACTGGCATGGGCAGGAGACTCTGCTGGCCATAAAAAAACTGCTCCGGTTTGACCCGGAGCAGCGAGAGGTCGTCCTGTCAGTCCAGGGTTTCCGGATTACTCGTCCCTGCTTCCGCTGCGGCCGCTGTTACCTGAGCTTCCACGATTTCCACCCTGAGTGGATTCACCGCCCTTTTCACCAGCCTTGCGGGCAGCTTCGCTACCCTGTGTGAACTGGCCCTGTTCATTGCGGCCCTCTTCCTGCCCTTTACCCTGGGCATTCTGGCTGCGTCCCTGGCTGCCCTGATTGCCTTGGCTCTGTCCGCCCTGGGCAGAACGTTCACCTTGGCTTTCGCCTGATTTTTCTCTCTCAGCCATAACAGTCTCCCTTGTCTGTGAAGGCGTCCCGGATTGAGACGTCATTGCAGAAACGGACTGCTGCCATGAATGTTTCTGGACAAAACGGAAGGGGTAATCCACTGTATCAGGGCATACTTCCACCCTGATACAAGTGACCGGACAGAATGTTTTTCGACCTGGCCAGCAAGGAAGTTATCGGCGGTATTGCCACGGTCGTCGGCATTGCGGGTTATGTTCCCTATTTCATTGGCCTGCATCGCGGCAAGCTTCGGCCCCACATATTCAGCTGGTTTATCTGGGGCCTTATTATGGAGACGGTTTTTATCCTGCAGTGGGAGCATAACGCAGGCCCCGGTGCCTGGATCACGGGCATGAGTTCCGTATTCTGTATCATCATCTGTCTTCTGGGCTGGAAAGCCGGCGAAAAGAATATTACCCGTGCGGACTGGGCTGTCCTGATGGTCTGCCAGCTGGCAGTGCCCCTGTGGTACGTTATCCAGCAACCTGTTTTTACCATGTTGCTGCTGACAGTGATCGAGCTTGTCGGCTTTTATCCGACCTTCCGGAAATCGTGGCATGATCCGTATGGAGAATCGACCTTGTCGTATTTTATTACGGCCCTGAAATTTGTCATCTCCATATTCGCCATCCAGAATTTCACAGTCGTGAACTGGATGTACCCGGCAGCTCTTTTTGCCGTGAACATCATTCTGGTCAGCACCCTGCTGCTGCGCCGCCGGGCCCTGTCAGCGCGGAATTCCTGACCTGTTACAAGAGGCCACGTTGAAAAAGCAGCTGGCAATTTTTGACTTTGACGGGACCCTTGCCAACAGCATGGAATGGTTTTCCGGTGTCATGAACGATGTGGCCCGGCAGCATGGTTTCCGGCAAATATCAGATGAAGAACGGGAAATGCTTCGGGGCCGTTCAAGCCGTGAGATCGTAAAGTATATGGGCATTCCGGCCTGGAAACTTCCCCTTATTGCCCGTCACATGCGCAAGATCGCACGGCGGGATACGGGAAAAATCCCTGCCTTTCCCTGGCTGTCACATGGGGATATGCCACAGCATCAGCCCTTGAAGCCGCCAGACCGACACAGTTTCTCCATTATCCGGATGAATTGATCGGCTGGTTTTTATAAAGCTGGGCAGCAGGCATGAACCATACCCGGAGCGATGACAGGGCCTACTTCATGGAGAATTGTGAAGGGCCGGTAAATTATACCTGCGCCCTTCACAAAAAATCCTGGCTGTCTTGGTTAGGGCTGCCATCCCATGGCTACCCTGGTTGCTTCCCATACTATTTTCCCTTCGGGCGTTGCCCAGTCAGAAACCTGATCACCTTTAACTTCCGAATACCCCTTGCCTTCTACGCGCATCGTTGTCATCAGGAAAAAATTGCCGGTTTCAGGTTTGGATGTTTCTTCCTGTATGCCCTCCTGCCTGGGATGAAAGATTGCAGAACATACCAGTCTGGTCTCTTGATAATAGCTATCCCATGACTGAACACTTCCCCCGATCCGGAACTCGCCGTAATCAGGTGTGCCAAAATGATCAGTCCAGGGACCAAAAGTGTCTATTGGTCCACAACGTCCGCTATCCTAGACTTGTGGGGATTTCAAAAACATTTGCCTCAATGCCTCAACAGCAGGATCTGAATTCTGATCGGATTCGCAGCCAACAACGCCCGTAACAACCAGAAAGCCTGCTGTGGCAACGGCATTTAATCTTTGGGACAAAGTCATTTTAAGTGTCCTTTCTTATTCATTTGAAGTGGCAAAGGTACACCATATGCGGCCCACGCACAGTATTTTCAAAGGGCTGGGCCGGGGTTTGTACCGCCGCTTGCGATCCTTCTGAAGCCTTAACAGGGTTGAAGGCAGGAACTCAATAATTATTGTGGGGTATTACCCCCCAAATTTATTGCTCGTTGGGAAGCCGTTGGGGGGCAGGCGGCCGGTGCCGGCGCGCACCGCCATCCAGGGGGTAAGTTCGGCGGCGGGGACGGTGCGGGTGCGCTCGCCCAGCTGCCAGGTCAGGCCCTCGGCCATTGTAAAGACCTTGGCGTCCGACAGGCTGCCGTCCTTGTATTTCTGCAGGATCACGCCGCGACCTTTGGCCATGGGGGGCACTTCGTCCACGGGGAACAGGAGCAGCTTGCGGTTGTTGCCGATCACGGCCACTGTATCGCCCTGCGCCGGAACGCAGACCAGGGCCACTGCGCCGTCGCCCGCCGTGAGGATCTGCTTGCCTGCTTTTGTCTGGGCCAGAACGTCGTTTTCGGCTACGCGAAAGCCGCGTCCGTCGGACGCCGCTACCAGCAGCATGCCGCCCGGAGTGTGCTTCATCAAGGTGACTACGTCCGCCTCGTTGGGCAGGTCGATCATCAGACGTACCGGCTCGCCAAAGCCACGCCCGCGCGGAAGTTTATCCACGCCCAGCGTATAGAATTTACCCTGGCTGCTGAACAGCAGCAGCTTGTCCGTCGTTTCCGCGTGGAGCACGAAACTCTCGCTGTCGCCTTCCTTGTATTTTACGTCCGACGTGTCGGTCAGGTGGCCGCCCACGGTGCGGATCCAGCCTTTGTCGGACAGGAACACGGTCACCGGCTCGCGCTCGATCACGGCGTCGACGGTGATCTCCACATTGTCCGGAGGCTTGCCGATTTTCGTGCGCCGTTTGCCCAGCGGAGTCGCCTCGCCGAACTGCTTTTTGATGTGGGCGATTTCTTTGCTGAGGTAAGTCCACTGACGCCGGTCGCTTTTCAACAAGGCATTGAGGTCGTCGCGTTCTTTGTTCAGCTCGTCATGCTCATGCTTGATTTCGATTTCTTCCAATTTACGCAAGGCCCGCAGGCGCATGTTGAGAATCGCCTCGGCCTGGTTTTCAGTCAGCTTGAACCTGGCCATGAGCACGGGGCGTGGTTCATCCTCGTTGCGGATGATCTTGATCACGGCGTCCAGATTCAGATACGCGATCAGATAGCCGCCGAGAATTTCCAGGCGCTGCTCGATCTTGCCCACGCGGTATCTGGAGCACCGCACCAGCACCTGGCGGCGGTGGTTCAGGAACGCCTGCAGTACCTCGCGCAGGTTCATCACGCGCGGCACGGAATCCGCGTCCAGAACGTTCATGTTGAGTGGGAAGCGCGTCTCCAGATCCGTGGCGCGGAACAGGGATTCCATCAGCATGTCCGCGTCCACGTTGCGGCTTTTGGGCACCAGAATCAGGCGGATATCCTCGGCGGATTCATCGCGCACGTCGTCCAGCAGCGGCAGTTTTTTCTCGGCCAGAAGCTCAGCAATTTTTTCGATCAGGCGCGATTTCTGCACCATGTAGGGAATTTCGGTGACCACGATCTGCCACGTGCCTTGGGCGAGGGACTCCTGCCCCCACCGGGCGCGCAGGCGGAAACTGCCGCGGCCGGTGCGATAGGATTCGGTCACGGCATCGCGGCTTTCCACCAGAATGCCGCCGGTGGGAAAGTCGGGCCCGGGGATAATTTTGGCCAGCTTTTCAATAGGCGTTTCGGGTTCCTCGATCAGCAGGCTGAGCGCGTCGCACAGCTCGCCCACATTGTGGGGCGGAATGCTGGTGGCCATGCCGACCGCAATGCCCGTGGCGCCGTTGGCCAGCAGGTTGGGGAAGGCTGCGGGCAGCACCATGGGTTCCTGCTCCGACCCGTCATAGGTGGGGCGGAAATCCACGGCGTTTTCGTCAATACCTTCCAGCAGCGCCTTGGCGACCAGAGTCAGCCGAGCCTCGGTGTACCGCATGGCGGCGGCATTATCGCCGTCGATGTTGCCGAAGTTGCCCTGGCCGTTGACCAGCGGATAGCGCACGGAAAAGTCCTGGGCCAGGCGCACCATGGCCTCGTACACCGCCACGTCGCCGTGAGGATGGAACCGGCCGATTACGTCGCCCACCACGCGCGCGGATTTCTTGGGCGGCGTATTGGGCTCCAGCTTCAGCTGGCTCATGGCGTAGAGTAAACGCCGGTGGACCGGCTTCAGCCCGTCGCGCACATCGGGCAAGGATCGCGCCATGATGGTGGACAAGGCATAGGACAGGTAACGCTCCCCCAGCACTTCAGCCAGGGGCTTTTCCAGAATATCGAGTGCTTGCGGTGTTTTCATGGGGCTGATTTATAGAGGATTCGGGGCATGGAATGAAGGCAACAAAAAAGGGAAGGCGTGCGGCCTTCCCTTCCATATGTTCCGCAAGGGCGGGAAAATTACTTGATCTTGCCCTCGACGTATTCCACGTGCTTGCGCACGACGGGGTCGTATTTGCGCTTCTTCAGCTTTTCGGTCTTCGTGCGCGGGTTTTTTGTTGTGACGTAGAAATGGCCCGTGTCGGCTGTGCTGTTCAGCCTGATCTGGATTGTTGTTGATTTCGCCATGGCCTGTGTC
>JALYJY010000044.1:0-10208 GCA_030775045.1 Pseudomonadota bacterium
CCGCAGCAGTGTACTGCCTCCACGCCCGCAGCGACAACAGCATCCGCAAGCCTGGCATGCAGGACATCGGCCTGCTCGCCCAGTTCGAGCATGTCGCCCAGGATGGCTACTTTCCGGCCGCTGCGTACCTGCCCCAGAACAGCCAGCACAGCTTTCACCGCTGCGGGACTGGCGTTATAGCTGTCGTCGATGATAGTCAATGTTCCGTCCGGCCGGGTTACAGCAAGGCGTGATCCGCGGCCCTGGACAGGTGAGAGTTTCTCCAGCGCCTTTGCCGCCACAGCCACATCCGCGCCTGCGGCCCGCACCGCCGCCAGTACCGCCAGGCTGTTCAGGGCCATGTGCTGCCCCGGCAGGGACAGGCGATACGTGAGGGTCTCGCCCCCCGCCAGAACGGTGACCGTGCTGCCTGTATCTTCAGGCACAAAGGACAGCAGGCAGACATCCGCGCCCTGCTGCTGGCCAAAGCTGATAACCTGCAAGCCGCGTTTTTCAGCCGCCTGGCGCAGGCGGCCGGACTGGCTGTTGTCCGCATTCAGGATGGCTGTGCCGCCGGGTTCCATGCCCTCAAAGATCTCGGCCTTGGCATCGGCGATGGCCTCCAGCCCCGAAAAGTGGGCCAGATGCACGGCCTCGATGGTGGTGATGATGCTGGCATGAGGCCGCACCAGGCGCGACAGGGGACCGATCTCTCCCGCATGGTTCATGCCCAGCTCGAACACAGCATACCGGACGTCGGCCGGCATGCGGGCCAGGCTGAGCGGTGCGCCCCAGTGGTTGTTCAGGTTGCCCTGCGTGGCAAAGGCGGAGCCACAGGCCGACAGGGCGGCCGCCAGCATCTCTTTCGTGCCCGTCTTGCCGACCGAGCCCGTCACCGCAATGATCTTCGCGGCGCTGCGGGCGCGGGAAAAACGGCCCAGATCCTCCAGCGCCTTCAGGGTATCGGACACCTTCAGCACCGGCGCACCCGGCGGCAGATCGGGGGGCAAGGTATCCACCATGACAGCAGCCGCGCCTGCCCTCAGGGCCTGCGCCGCGTACACATGGCCGTCCAGAGCGTTGCCGCGCAGGGCCACGAACAGGTCCCCGGGCTGGAGGGTGCGTGTGTCGATGGACATGCCTGTGGCCTTCCAGAGCCCCGTATTCGCGCCCCTGGTGGCCTTTGCGGCGTCTTCAGCGGTCCAGAGGGCGGCCATGCAAATCCCTTTCCTGCAGAAGAAGAAAAAACAGCACAGACCCGGCATATTAACAATATTTTAATCAATATGCTTTTGAATGGTGCATGTACGAACAGTTTTGCAGGGCAGGTGCACCATGTCGGCAGGAATATCAGGCAAAATACCGGACAGACGGGTGACTCCTGCCGCACAGGCTTTTAGGTCCCATGACCGCCCCGCTGCTGTCAGCACCGGCGACATCAAGGGCGCATTTGACCTGACGTTTGCGTCAGAGAGTCATCGGAATTCCGCTTTTGGAGTGTTGCGTGACCTGTGCCAGACCGCAAAAATGGGAAATCTGGTGACCTTTATAAAAACAGATAAAACGACCATGCGCGCTGTCTGCCATGGTGATCCTGATACCACTGGCCATTTCCAGACAGCAATTCTGACAAAGGCCAACAAAGAGGCCTTGAGCATTACCAGCGTCACTGCGCTGGGCAAAGACATGAAACCCCTGCCAAAGGCTGCACCTGCACTTGTGGCCCAGAAACCTGCCGCCGCCGCACCAAACGCGGCAGTGGACGCCTGGAAATATGGCAGGAGCGGCTTCGACCCCTCCCGCCGCTGACCCGCAATCCTGCAGGGGATTCAGCGAGCAGTCACGGCCCCGGAGCTTTTGCCATAACGACCAGATGATCCAGACCTGCCCTTTTCAGGGCCGAGGCCAGGGAAAGCATCCGGCTGGCTGTATCCGGCCTCCCGCCAAGGCTTTCCATCAGTTCCACGACGGTTTCCCTGTCCAGGCCCTGCAGGATATCCCCCGCGGAAGTATTGGCCAGGACAATGACCACGGTGGCCGCGTCCATAGCCTTGCCTTCTGCTACAAGGTGGCGGACAAGGCCTGAAACAGTGCCCGCAGTCAGGTCAAAGTTTTCACGGCCTGCTGTTGCCTGGTCGATAATCTCCCGGACCTGCAGCAGCAGTTCTGTGGCCTGAAACAGGCCCGAGACACCATCCACCGGTACAAGGGACCGGAAATGGGGATCCGCCCGAAGCACCCGGGCCCGGTTTTCCAGGACCTGCCTTTCCGGCGCGAGGAGGTCAAAGGTGCCCATGAAGTCTTCCCAGGCGTCTTCCTGGCCGAGGGCCTTCAGGACAACAGCCGTGCGCTTGAGAAAACTCTGTCGTTGGTCTTCCGGGGGCTTTACCAGGACCGACCAGGTCATAACCTCGGCAGGGAAATCGCTGAAGAATCCTCGCAGCTCCCGTTCCGTTTTTCCCCTGACAAAGGCTCCCAGCGCCTCAAAACTCCGCAGAGCCCGGTCAAATTCCGCCACATGCGGATATCCAGAAAAATCCTGTTCCATCGCATCCCTTTCCGGGGGAAATTACACCCCCCCGGCGGGATCAATAAGGAATGCAACCAAAACCAGGTCAAGGTTTTTGTCAGTAACGACATGCCTCAGGCCGCGGGGCGGGCACCCATCCTGCGGGCAGTTTCATGTACAAGGTCACGCCCTTTCAGCATCGCCAGTCCCGGACTTCCAATCAGCTGAGCCCCGTTGACATCCTTTCCGATACTTTCCATCAGCGCATGCGTCAGATCCCGGTCAATTCCGGAGAGAAGTCCCTTCAGGTTTTTCCGGGCAATGGCGTCGATCATTTCGACAGCCAGTCCTGGTCCCGGCTTGTCAGCGGAAATCAGTTTTTTCACAAGATTTGCCACGCCGCGTGCTGTTATGTCGGACAGGTCGCCACCACTGTTGCGCATTCTGTTGATGATCTGGCGGACCTCCTCTTCAGGATGTACCCGGCTGAGAGACCGGACAGCGGGCACAACAGGATCAGTGTCTGTCTGCCGTTCCAGAAGGGCCTTGACGCCAGGATCGCCCAGCCCCAGAAGGCCCTCCCGGACCCGGCTGGCCTGGGCCTCGATAGCTGCTTCTTTTGGCCCCAGACTTCGGAAAGCATCCGTAAAATCCCTGTAGATTTTTTCCTGTCCAATGGCCTTGAGACCTTTGGCTATATTCTTCAGGACTTCCATCTTCCTTTCAGAAGATTCATCGGAGTTCGTGAAAGCATCATAAGTTGCGTCCACAAATCCCTGGAACCAGCGATCCATCTGGCTGCGTGTTTTCCCTTTCAGGAAGGATTCAAGTCTCTTCAGGCCGGACAGACTGTCCAGATCTCCTGTCGCTGCGGCAAAATCCACAACACGCTGGTCGAACAACTTTTTTTCCATGACTTTGCCTCCTGGCAGATAAAATCTGTCCCAGTCTTGCTGGAAAACGGTTAAGAAGCCGTGAAGATTACAGAAATTTTCCTGCTGCCAGAGCCTGCAGGCGGCGGAGGGTTTCCGCGGCAGCCTCTGCCGCAAGGCCCTCCGGATGATAATGCCGGCGGAAAGCCTTCAGGACCGGCTCCAGGATGGTTTCGTCCACGCTGTACCCGACCTGCCGCAGCCAGGCGCAGGCCTGTGCGGGCGTAACCGGCCCGGAACTACCCGGGCGGAAATCCGGATCCGGCCAGATGCCGATACCCTCGCGAGACAGCGCTTCCCAGGGGAACAGCTCCCCCGGGTCTTCCTTGCGCAGCGGGGCAATGTCCGAATGCCCCAGCACTCCGGCAGGGGGGATACCATGCCGCGCCATGACCTCGCGGCCCAACGTGCGGAATGCCTCGACCTGGATCTGCGGAAAGGGGCGGTAGCCGTACCTGTGGCCAGGATTGACCAGCTCAATCCCCACGGACCGGCTGTTGATGTCATCCTGTCCCTGCCAGGTCCCCTTCCCCGCATGCCAGGCGCGGCGGTTTTCATCCACCAGGCGGTACACCGTCCCGTCTTCGTCAATTACGTAATGGGTGCTGACCTGCGCGGCCGGATCGCACAGCCGGTCCAGGGCGGCCTGTCCTGTTTTCATACCCGTGTAGTGGACCAGCAGGATGGACACAGAAACGCCATCGGCCCGGGGACCATGGTTGGGAGAGGGATGATCCACAAGGCGCATGTCCGGGACTATCGCTTCTGTGGCGTGGGGAAAGTAACGGGAGGCGTGGGGGGCAGGCTGACGCGGCCGGGCGGGGGCCGCATCACAGCCCCGATGTCCACAGACCCGTCAGGGCGGAACCAGTTGGCCCCCGCATGGCGCAGAACCTTTCTGAATTCGCCGATGGCACCCCGGACGATGCCGAGCACCCGACCCTGGATGCCATAGCGGGTGGCCGGGATCCGGCTCTCCAGGGCTGTCAGCATGCCGGAGGCCTGGTCCGTCACAGCGGTCATGGCGGTGGGGCCAGCCTGCCCGATGGACAGGCGTGTGCCGGAGGGATCCTGCACTGCTGCCCCCGCCCTCGTCACGTGGGGGGCCGGAGCCACGGCCACATCAGCGACCCCCGGACCGGGCGGCACGGAAGGAGTGTCCACCCGGGCTGTGGGCTGCCCTTCCCGCACGCCCCCTTCCCCGGCAGGCCAGTACCTGTCCTGGACATAATCAATGCCGACAGTCAGCAGGACCGCCAGCAAAAGGATGCGGAAAAAAAACATCCCTCAGGGTACTGCGTTGCAGATCCGATGGCAAGAAAGCACAGGCTGAAACCCCTGTTCCGGCCTTTCTTCCTGCGGCTGGATATGGAAGACTTGAAATTTATTATATAACTATCTATAAATCCAATAGTGGTGATTCTACACGATCAACAACCATAAGGAACAAGAGATGTTTGAACAACTGACATCCGGAGCGAAACGTGTTATTGCAGGTGCCGCAGCAGCCCTGCTTCTGACAGCATGCAGCGATGCAGTCCGGGAGCCCCTGAAGTCTCCCCCTGTTGCCCCCGTTGAAAACACACGGCGTGACCCGACCAAACTGGAAAAGGATGATCCATGCCGAACCACTCTTTCTGATCTTGCCATCCATGATTTTATATGCAGGACAAACATGGCGAATGTGACCCTGCAGGCAACCAGCAGGGTGGGCAGCACCTTGGCCGGAGGCACACCGGCGGGCGCATTGACACAAATGCAGAACCTGCTGACAAACCTCCAGCAGCGGAATGTCGCATGCGATGCAATGTTCCAGCAGGCCCTGCAGAAGAGCTGCGTCCAGGCTGACGATCCCTGCCAGGCCCAGAAGAAGGACCTGCGGGCCGCCGTAGCGAAATTTCTGGGAAGGGCACAGGAACTGTTCAGCAAGGAACTGGCCAGCATGGAAGCTGTAGAAAAGGCCAAAAACATGCGTATGAGCGGGGCAATGCCTCCCCAGATCTGGGAAGACTATCTGGGTGCCCTGGATGATATTGCCTACCAGATGGACAGGGGGGTCAAATGCGTCGCAGGCACATCAGCCAGCAGCATAGCTGAAACCCTGCGCCAGCACGCCAAAATCCTCAGCGGGAAGAACGAACATGTGGCGCAGGTCTTCAGGGATACAGCTGATATGATCGAAAAGAATCCCCAACTGACAACCGGCAAGCTGCTCGAGAACGCCAGATGGTTTACCTGGGGCCTGCTTGGCACACAGGATCCCGGAGCTTTCTACGAAAGCCACAAGAATAGAATCCTGACCCCTGAACAATGGGAACAGGACATCATGGAGGCCTGTGGATGCGAAGGCATACTCTATCCACCGCGCGGAAAAGGTGGTGTGCGGCGCTATGAGGGGTTTAACGTAGAACCGCTTCCCTGATCTTCACTGCCCCCTCTTCCCCAGGAAGAGGGGGCATTTTTTCAGCGAAATTTTCTGTACAGGATCCACGGGCCCATGGCGTCCCTTCCCTCCCCCGCCGGGGCCCAGCCCCGTTTTTCATAGAACAGGCGGGCCGGCAGGTTGCCCAGAACGCAGCGCAGCGTCGCCGGTGTTCCAATCCGGGACAAAAGGCTGTCCAGAAGCAGGCTTCCCAGCCCCTGGCCCCGCAGCGGCGGGTCCACAAACAGGGTATGCACGAACCGGTCCCGGCCCGAGACAAAGCCCAGGATCCGCCCTCCCTTTTCTGCCACCAGGACCACCTCACCGGCCGTATCGCGATCGAAATCCTGGTCCCTGAACTGGTCCGGCGGCATCCAGTGAAAGGCCGCCCGGCGGGCCTCCCCATAAATCCGGATACAGGCCTCGCGGTCCCCGGGCCGGAAAGGCCGGACAGTGCTGTCCATATCAGGACACGACGGCTGCATGGGTATCCGGCCGGCCTGTCACGGCCCGGGCCACGCCGCCGGCCACTTCCTTCCAGCAGTATTCCGTCAGGGCCTTGCGATCGCCGAAGGTGTCCGGAGTCACGGGCGGATGGAATTCCACCACAACCCTGATCTTCCCGTAGCCCGGAACTTTCGGCAGGTGGCCAGGCAAGGTCATGTCCGCATACCAGGCATAGACGGGGCGCAGCAGCCGCCCCAGCGGAATGCCGTCCAGGCTTGCCGCCGCAATGGACACGGGCTGGACCGTTACTGTGCGCCCCGGAACAGACTCCGCCACTGCCAGGAACGCACTTTTGAACGGAAGCACCCTGTTTCCGTCGGATGTGGTCCCCTCGGGGAACAAAATCAGGTTATCGCCGGCCTCCAGCCTGGACTGGATTCCGTCCCTTTCCCGGATCACGGACCGGTTCCGGGACCGGGACACAAAGACCGTGCGCTGAAGCCGCGCCAGGGTGCCGAACAGGGGCCAGGCTCCCACTTCGGTCTTGGCGATGAAGGATCCGGGAATGACCGCACCCAGAACCATGATGTCCAGATAGGACGAGTGGTTGGAGACATACAGGACCGGACCGGGAGAGGCCTGCTTTCCGACAACAGTAACCTCGAGCCCCAGGAGGCGCGTACAGACCCCGTGATAGAACCGGGGAAACCAGACACGAAAAGGCCCCGGAAAACGCACGGCCACTATCTGGACAGGCAGGCACAGGAAGGTCCATCCAAGATATGCTGCCAGACGCCAGCTGCTGCGAAGCCCGGAATGGGGTGCCATAATATTACTGGCTCTTGTTACGCCTGTCGTAGTGGCGGTAATATTTATCCGTTATCTGGTCCAGCCTGACCACAATGCAGACATCCACCGAATTGAACTGGGGATCCACAAAGGCCCCGTCGCCGATATAGCATCCGACGCGCAGGTATCCCTTGATAAGGGGCGGGAGAGAAGCCAGAACAGCACGGGTATCGATCTTTTCCGGATCCACAAGCCGCATGTCCGTATAGTACTGTGGCAGGGCGACAGGTCTCAGCTCCGGCGGGGCCAGGTAATTGTGATAAAGATACGAAAGCTCGTGGGACAGCGCCAGGGGATCTGTCCCCGGAAAGCTGGCGCAGCCGAACATCAGCTGGATGTCATGGCGGAACACATAGGCGGCAATCCCGCGCCACAGCAGCTGCAGGGTGGGAAGGGTCCGGTACGGAGCCTCAACACAGGAACGGCCCAGCTCCAGGATTTCGCCGGGATACTCCACAATGGGCCGGATATCGTACTCCCCGGCTGAATAGAACCCGCCCTTGCGGGCCGCGGCAGAGCGCCGGATCAGGCGGTATGTCCCGACGATGGCGTCCACGCTCCTGCCCCGGCTGTGATCCACAATCAGAAGATGCTCACACAGTTCGTCAAAGGCGTCGAAATCCCGGCGCCGCGCGGCCATCTGCGGCGTGGGCCTTGAGGACATTTCCTCATAGAAAACCCGGTAGCGCAGGGCCTGGGCCGCATCGATGTCCGCCGGCGTCTCCGCCAGGCGGACCTCCAGGGAGCCGAGACGCAGGTCTTCCTCGGAAAACTGTTCTGTCAGAATCGTCATCGTGAGTTCTATACCCCATTGCCTTTCCGAAAGGAAAACCTTTCACACAAAGGTGTGGTTCCGGGCCAGCAGAAATACCAGAACCAGGGAGCCCAGAACGATCCTGTACCAGGCAAAGGGCCTGTACCCGTGGCGCTGGATCAGGGCGATGACAAGGCGCACCACCACCATGGCCGCCAGAAAGGCCGCTACAAAGCCTGCAGCAATCAGTTCCAGGCCATCGGCCGTGAGCACATTCCGGTTCATATACAGGCCAAGGGTCGCAGCTCCCAGCATGGTGGGAATGGCCAGCCAGAACGAGAACTCTGCCGCTGTTTTACGATCAAGTCCCAGAAGCATCCCTCCCATGACAGTAGCCCCGGACCGGGATACGCCCGGAACCATGGCCAGGACCTGGATACAGCCGATGCCCAAGGCACGGCGCAGGGAAATCTGCTCCATATCCCGGACCACCGGCGGTGGCACCACCTTCTCGATCACCAGGATGGCCACACCGCCCGCAACCAGCATAAGGCAGACCAGGGGCAGATCCCGGAACAGGGTATCCTTGATGAAACTGTGCCCCAGGGCCCCGATGACCATGGCCGGAACAAAAGCCAGCAGGATGGCCAGCGCCAGGCGACGGGACTGTACATCCCCGGCCAGTCCGCCGGACAGCATCCGGAACAGCCGGGCCCTGTAGATCCAGCATATGGCCAGGATGGCGCCCAGCTGGATGACCACCTCGAACACAAAGCCGGGCGGCCCCCTGAATCCCACAAATTCCCTGGCGATCAGCAGATGCCCGGTGGAGGATACAGGAATGAACTCGGTCAGACCTTCCAGAAGGCCCAGAAGCAGGGCTTCGACCATCATTTGCGCAGAAGGCCCTCTTCCCTGAAACAGCGCTCCGCACCGGGATGGAGGTCGGCGCCGGCAGGCTTCCCGGCCATGGTTTTCGCCGTCAGGCTGTGCAGTACCGGATGCTGGTCCCGGAAATCCTGGACCCGGTCCAGGATTCCGCAGGCCACGGCATGCACCATGGCTTCATCCGCAGACGCTGTGGTCACCAGAGTCGCGGCCAAGCCCACTGTGGGAACATCATCATCCACACCGGGATACAACCCGCCGGGAATACGCGTGCGGACCAGAAAGGGATTGTCACCGGTCAGGGAGTTTGCTGTGACATCCTCCACCGGCAGGATGGACACCGCGCACCGGCCGGCGGTTTCCTGGACCAGTCCGTTGGGATGGGCGGCCACAAAGGCAATGGCGTCAACCTCGCCGCTGCACAGGGCCTCGGTCTGGTCAGCCATGGCCATGTCCACAACCTTCAGGTCCTCTCCCGCGCTCCAGCCCCGGGCTGCAAACAGCATATCCATCAGGGCCCGGGTCGGGCTTCCCTTCTGGCCCGGACTGACAGTTTTCCCCTCAAGGGCTGCAAGGCTGTCAATGCCGGTCCCCACCCGCACCAGGATGGCCAGGGGCTCGGCATGGAGTGTCAGGACAGAACGCAGGTCCGGAAAGGCATCGGATGCCCTGAACACGCCGGTGCCCCGGACGGCATGATATTGCCAGTCCGACTGGATAATAGCCATATCCAGCCTGCCCTCTTTCAGGGCTTTCAGGTTGGCTGCAGACCCGTCCGCGCTTTCGGTCCAGACATGAAATCCGGTCTTTTCCTCCTGGCGGTTGAGAACCCGCTGGATAGCCCCGCCGGCCGGAAAATACAGGCCCGTTACAGGCCCTGTACCGATCACCACCTGGTCTTTCCTGCCATTAGGGGCTGCGGAAACAGGGGACGCAGCAGGCTCTTCAGCAGGGGCAGCATCGTTGTCCGGGGCCGGGGATACCTCGGGGATGCTTTCCTCTCCGGATACTGCCGGCTTGGGCGGCGGAGGACTGGCTGGCGTGGCCGCGGCTCCAGGGCCTGTGGACAGAACCAGAAGGACAGAAGCCAGGAGGAGGCAGACAGGGTTGCGCGGGAATTTCATACTCATTTTTCCCTCTTCCGGGCCGGGGTTCCTGTCGCCAGGGTCCAGCGGATGATCTGTCCGTTGACCTCCCGTGTGGCGGCATCAAAAGCCCGGACGATGCTGTCAAAGGTATTGCTGTCTGCGGTGATCACGCTCTCGAACGTTTCGCCAGCCACCATGGTGCGCTGGGGCATCCGCACCAGCTTTGCACTCAGGCGCACATGAACCTTCGGCGGGGTCCCGTCCGGCTTGCCCTCATACTCCGCCTGGAAATCCCGGGCCTCCACCTTCAGGGCATAGTCCACGCGCACCGACAGGGGAT
>JALYJY010000044.1:10218-13258 GCA_030775045.1 Pseudomonadota bacterium
ACCTGTGACAGCCTTTGGCCGGCCCGCATTCTCGAAGCTTTCCACCAGAAGCCGCTGCAGCATTTTCGGGGCATCATCGGCCCACAGCACATCGGCAAAATAGTCCACCGAGAACGGGGACGTTTTCAGCGCCACCCGCGCCGTATCCAGCGAGGCATCGGCGGTTACCGGTTCGACCAGAAGCTGCCAGGGCGCCGGCGGCAGGTCTTCCGCGCGGGTCTTGTCCGCATTCAGGGTATAGATCCTGGACTCTCCGCCCTTGCCTCCCAGCCCCAGGGAAACGCATGACGTCAGGACCAGCGCCAGGGCGAGAGACAGCAGAAGATGGTTTTTTTTGTACCTCATTTCACTTTGACTCCCTGGTCCTGCGGCCCGAACAGCGCCTTTGCGGGATCGCGCTCGATGCGGGCCGCAATCCGCGACAGGCGGGCCACCAGATCCCTCATTTCTGTCATCAGCAGCGTCGCCTCGTACAGGCCTGTTGACGTAAAGGTATGGATGGGATCCCGGTTTTCCGCAAGCACCCGGGACAGCTGGTCCGAACTCTTCCGCAGGGAAGCTGTCATGTCGGTCACGCCGGCGGTTATGTCGCCTGCACTTTTCTGCATGGTCTCCAGGGCCTTTTCCGCCTGGGTGGTCAGACCGTCCAGACGCGCTGTGGCGGTGGCCATGTTTCCGGAAACCTTCTGCATGTTTTCCAGGATCTGCCGGGCATTTTCCATATTTTCGGGCGTAAACAGGGTACGGACATCCTGTGTCAGCAGGGTCAGGTTTTCCAGCATTTCCGGAGCGGCAGCCATAACCGTCTCTCCCCCCTGCATGCGGGAGGGAATAACCGGCAGCTTCCCTTCTGCTGCCGGCTGCAGGAGTGGACTTCCGTTGAGGCCTGGAGCAATCTGGATATAGACCGATCCGGTAATGCCCTGGAATTCCAGCGAGGCCACCGAATTCTCCCGCACCGGAATGCGGGCCGGCATCTCCACCTCGACCCGAACGCGGGTTGTATCCTCAGAATCAATGTCGATGGCGATGACTTTACCCACATCAACACCCTGGTACCGCACAGGGCTTCCGGCCTGGAGGCCGGTCACGGAGCGGGAGAAATAGATCAGGTACTTCCGGGACCCGGCAGAAAACTGCACACTGCCCAGCCACACCACAAATCCGGCCAGTGTAGCCAGAAGCGCCAGAACAAATATGCCGGCAACCAGATGTCTTGCCCGGGTTTCCATCAGTCTTGTTCCCTCGCCGCCCGCCCCCGTGGACCGTGGAAATAGTCCCGGATCCAGGGATGGGGGTCCTTCAGCAGTGTGTCCAGGGTCCCGGTCCGCACCGTCCTGTCCACCAGCACGGCAATACGGTCGCAGATTGTGACCAGACTGTCCAGATCATGTGTGACCATGAACACTGTCAGGCCCAGGCTGCGCTGCAGGTCCCGGATCAGGGTGTCAAAGGCACCCGCCCCGATGGGATCAAGCCCCGCTGTGGGCTCGTCCAGAAAAAGGATGTCGGGGTCCAGCGCCAGCGCCCGGGCCAGCGCGGCCCTTTTGCGCATGCCCCCGGACAGCTGGGCGGGGTATTTTCCCCCCGCGTCCGCAGACAGGCCCACCATGCTGATCTTTGCCCGCACCACGGCGTCCAGCAGGGCGGGCGGCAGGTGCGCATGCTCCTTCAGGGGTACCGCCACGTTTTCCGCCACGGTCAGGGAGCTGAACAGCGCCCCCTCCTGGAACAGAACGCCCTGTCTGGCCTGCAGCTCCTTCCAGCCCTGGGCGGACAGTGTCTGCGTTTCCTGCCCCAGGACCTCGATGGTTCCGGCCGCAGGGCGCATCAGGCCGATAATCTCCCTCAGCAGGACAGATTTTCCGCTGCCCGACCCGCCCACCAGACCCAGGATTTCTCCCCGGTATACGTCCAGGTCCAGCCCCTCGTGGATCACCTGGGATCCGAACCGCGTGGCAAGACCCCGGACCCGGATAACCGGCTCTTGCTCTTTCCGGGACGAGGCGGGAACTGTGTTCATCATATTTTCATGATGGAAAAGGCGATGGAAAAAACCGCATCCAGGATAATCACCAAAAAGATGGCCTGGACCACGGACAGGGTTGTGCGTTGACCCACGCTTTCGGCACTGCCGGAGACTTGCAGGCCCTGGTGGCATCCCACCAGCGCGATGACAAAGGCAAACATGGGCGCCTTGACCAGGCCCACCCACAGGGTGGTGGTCGTCACGGCGGATTTCAGCTGGGCCAGAAAGGCTGAAAAATTAATCCCCAGGGCTGCCCAGGACATCAGCGCACCGCCGGCCAGTCCGGCCAGATCACCATAGAAGGTCAGCAGGGGCAGCACCAGGACCAGCGCCAGGATGCGGGGCGCCACCAGGGTCTCCACCGGATCAAGGCCCATGGTCTGCAGGGCGTCCACCTCCTGGTTCACCTTCATGGTGCCGATCTGGGCCGTGAAGGCCGACCCCGACCGCCCTGCCACGATAATGGCGGTCAGCAGGACCCCGATCTCGCGCAGGATGGAAATTCCCAGCAGGTTGACCACATATCTGTCCGCCCCGAACGGGCGCAGCTGGTCCGCCGCCTGCCAGGCCAGCACCACACCGATCAGAAAAGACAGCAGGCCCAGGATGGGCAGGGCTTTCCAGCCCGTGTCCACGATATGCCAGACCAGGGATGTCAGACGCAGGCGCCGGGGATTGACCACCAGACGGCCCAGCGTTTCTGTCACCACCCCCAGAAAGGCCACAAGTTCCGCCGCATTCGACAGGATTTCAGTGGTTTTTTTCCCCAGGGCCACGACCGGCGCCAGGGGATCAGAAGGCTTTTTCTGCGGCGCCGGATCGGCCAGGGCTTCTTCGGAAACAGCGTCAAACAGGGTCTTAAAACGGGACTCCAGCCCCTGTGTGGTGACAGTCGCCCCGCCGGCCTCCAGCCTGTGGACCAGGCGGCGCAGAAGCAGAGCCCCGGCCGTGTCCATACGTTCTACGCCGGACAGGCCCCGGCCTGTCTTCCCCCCCTCCCCGGCGGAAATT
>JALYJY010000045.1 GCA_030775045.1 Pseudomonadota bacterium
AACCCCATCTGATGCCAGTAAGGGTAGGGGGGCGTGCGGCTGCTGACGGCATCCAGCCGGGCGATCTGGCCTGGCGTCAGGGTCCAGCCGATGGCTCCCAGGTTCTGGCGCAGCTGTTCTTCGGTCCGCGCGCCGATGAGCACATTCGCCACTGTTGGCCGCTGCAGAAGCCAGTTGAGGGCTACTTGCGGCACGGTTTTTCCGGTCTCGCCGGCAATTTCATCCAGAACATCCACCACACCATACAGGTATTCGTCAGGAACAGGAGGCCCGCCGACCGCGCCGCCCTCCCTGATGCGTCCGGAGGGGAGGGGTTGTCCCCGGCGGATTTTGCCCGTCAGGCGGCCCCAGCCCAGCGGACTCCAGACCATCAGGCCGAGGCCCTGGTCCAGGTTCAGGGGCATCAGCTCCCACTCGTAATCCCGTGAGACCAGGGAATAGCAGCCCTGATAGATCACATACCGCGCCAGGCCGTATTTTTCTGACGTGGCCAGCGATTTCATCACGTGCCAGCCGGAAAAGTTGGAACAGCCGATGTAGCGCACCTTGCCGCTCTGGACCAGGGTATCCAGCGCGGCCAGGGTTTCGTCCACAGGCGTCAGGGCATCAAAGCCGTGCATGAAATAAATATCGATGTGGTCGGTGCCGAGGCGTTTCAGGCTGGCCTCGCACGCATTGATCAGGTGCCAGCGGGATGAGCCCACATCGTTGGGGCCGCTGCCTGTGCTGAATGTGGCCTTGGTGGAAATCAGCGCCTGGCCGCGGCGGCCTTTCAGCGCCCTGCCCAGGATTTCCTCGGACGCGCCTGCAGAATAGGCATCCGCCGTGTCAAACAGAATAACGCCGGCGTCCAGGCAGATATCCACCAGCCGTGAGGCCCCTTTCACATCCGTGTGGCCCCAGGGTTTGAAAAAGTCTGTGGTACCGCCGAATGTCGCCGTGCCGAAACTGAGGACGGGAATTTTCAGGCCGCAGCGACCCAGCTGTCTGTAGTCCATGTTACTCGACCATGGTTTTGAATCCGCCCCAGGCCATGCGCTTCATTTCAAAAGGCATGTTGTTCGGGTCGCAGGAATCTTTTATGCGGGGATCAGCCATGACTTTGGCATTCACTTCGTCCCGATGCTCGCGGGATTTATAGACGATGAAAGAAAACAGGACGGTTTCGTCGGGTTTCAGGCTGGTCAGCTGGGGGAAGGTGAGGCCGCCAAAGCCCTTGTCGGCCAGATCATCGCCCATGCATTCCTTGTAGTCCAGTGCGCCGTATTCCTTCCACACCTTGCGGGCCGCTTCCGCCATCTTCCAGTAGGCGTCCAGATTTTTCGTGGGCACCATCAGCACAAATCCGTCAACATAGGTCATCAGGTTTTCCTTTCTGTTTTAGAGGTGCTCCCAGCTGATGAAACATTTCTGTCTGGTCTTTGTTCAATCCGCTGGCTGTTTCTGAAGCCATCAATAATTTTCTGAAAAGCCTCCGGCAAGGGATCAATAGTCCATGTCCCTGTCTTGTGCCGGATCTCATCCGCAAGGCCCGTTTTTCCTGTAGAGGCGACGACGATGACGGTGGCTCCCCTGTCGATAGCGGTGCGGGCCTCGTCCAGAGTATAGACCTGCGCGATCCGGGATGTGTCAGAAGTCAGCCGGGCGGCAGCGTTCATGGCAGCCTCGCCAGCTCCCACAACAGGTATTTTTACAGCTTTTCGGGCGTCCCCCAGGCCGGGCTGGGAGAAACAGTCGATGATGACCGCATCCACGCCTTCCCGTTCGGCCTCGATAACTTTTTTTACGACAAAGGGCGCCGCCTGCCGGGTGTCTTCGGCTGTCTGGATACTGACGGGGCCGTTGTCAATCACGCGGTGGCTGATGACCAGTCCTGGCAGAAGCGGCGTGTACCGCTTCCGGTAAACGGCAATCTCCTCCGAAATATCAAGCGCCGGATCGGCGTTGGGCGTGATCAGCCGGATGTGAAAGGAGTGTGTGGTCATTATCATGTCCGGTTCAGGTCAGAGCAGCGCAGCGCTTCATATTTTGCCACAGAGATAGCTGTTCCGGAAACCGGGATATTAATTTCTTGACATATCACAACACGTCCATTATTCTGGACATATGGATATACAGAAAGCCCTTGTCGCCTTTGATGCCCTGTCCCAGGAAACGCGCCTGCGGGTATTTCGCATGCTGACGGAATATGGCTTCGAGGGCGTTCCTGCGGGAAAAATCAGCAAGTCGCTGAAAATTCCCCACAACACCCTGTCGTTTCACCTGAACCATATGAGCCACGCCGGTCTGGTGCTGTCCCGGCGCGAGGGGCGCTCGATCATCTACAGCGCCAATTTCGAATTCTTCACCGGTCTTCTGCGCTTTATGGTCGAGGACTGCTGCCGTGTGGAATTTGCCCGTATCCGCCAGGACAGAAACAGGGGCACGTCTGTCATCGAGCTGGCGCCCTGCTGCCCGCCTCAACGGAAGGAGAAAAAATCATGAAACGCCTGCATGTGCATATCAGTGTGGATAATCTTGCCGACAGCATGAATTTCTATTCAGCCCTGTTTGGCGCCCAGCCCGTCAGGACAAAGCCGGATTATGCCAAATGGATGCTGGACGATCCGCGGGTCAATTTTGCCATCTCGACCCGCGCGGGGAAGAAAGGTGTTGATCATCTGGGCATCCAGGTGGATGACGCTTCTGAACTTGCGGCGTTGCGCGACCAGCTGTCTGAAGCCGACCTGACGACGCACAGTGAAGGGGAGGCGGTGTGCTGCTACGCCCGGTCTGAAAAATCGTGGGTAACAGATCCAAACGGCATTCCTTGGGAGGCTTACCACACCATGGAAAACGCCCAGGTTTTTTTCAGCAAGGAAGATAAAAGCAAAGGCGTCTGCTGCGCCCCGGAAACCGGTGCGGTTTCATCCTGCAGCATCAGGCAGGGTGGGTGACGGTCAGAAAGTCATCCTGGTTCAAAAAGCATATCCACCCAGCCGTCGTCCGTTTCATCAGAAGGGGCTGGCGCCTTCCCGGAGTGATCCGGTGTTTTGGGGGCGGCGTCTGTCTTCCATGACCAGCGGATATTCATCACCAGCGGCGTGTCTTTGGCCTGTCCGGCGTTGTTCCAGGTCGGAAGGGTGGCCACATCATTCCGGGTGACTGAAAACGTTCCATCCTTGCCGGGTTTGATATCCTTGAGAACAAGGGGTTGGGCCATCGCGAAAAGATCCGTCTCTTTCAGGACAGCGGTACCGTTTGCGGTCAGGGGCATGGACAGGCGGTTTGCATGTCCCAGGCGCAGCGCCCAGGTCTTTGTCTCTGTGTCGTAGGTCAAGGCCGTGTTGCACATGAATCCGCCCCTGTCTTTCTGCGTGACTGTGCGGGAGGAGCGAAGATCAGCGTTATTGATTTTGTCACTGATCGACGCAGTGCCCTGGGCGCAGTTTTTGCGCTGTGCGCTGGTTTCTACATCATCCTCGATGTCTGAAACATCCGGCAGCCAGTTCACATAGCGGCCTTCTGACATGTCTTCCATATATCCGCCAGTCTCCACGTGAATACCGGAGCGTTTTGCCATTTTGGTATCGCCGTATTCGATGGTGGCCCCATGGCCCAGCCCGTTATCAGGCCCTCTTAGATATACGACTTTCCCGTCTGCTGAGGATTCCTGATGCAATGTTTGTCCGGAAGCATCTTCCTGCTGCTTTGCTCCGGCTTGCAGCTTGCGCAGAATATCTGCGTGATCTTTCGCCTCATCTTCCGGGAAGTCTTCGTCATCCATGGGGGTGGTAGCTGCATTGAAGGGGATCGGCCCCGGGTTGATGAGAGGAAGGGAAAAACTGACCTGGCGGTTGACAGAAATTCCTTTTGCTGCGCTTTCCGGTGTACTGGTCAGGGTGATCGTCACGTCCAGCACGCCCTGTTCCATTTTTTCATCATGGTCGATGGCGCTGCTTTCAGGTAAGGGGCCGGTATCATAGGTAAGGCCCAGGCCCCATCCCCCGGTATCGGATGAACGCGTATCGCTGTCGCGGGAGGCGAGGGCATAGCCGCTGCCTCCCAGCACTGCCAGAGCCAGACTGCCGAGAATGATAAATTTTGACGTGCGCATGAAAAATTCCTTCAATAAAAAATTGATAACTGTACGACACTGTAAATCAGGGCGTTTTTTGGTCAAGGGGAGTTGCGGCCCAGGTCTTAAGGGCCTGCTTATGGTAAGGGCTGACTGGCTGGAGAATAACCACACACCCTGGCTGTAACCTTTACGGCATGGGAGGTCGTGGGGTCTACAGCTGTGGTCATAAGGGCATCTGCCAGGGATTCCAGAACTTGCTCGAAGCCGGCTTCCGGCCCGTTCTCTTTGATGATCCGGCAACACTGCTCAAAACAGGAGGCGCCCAGGGAAAGGATTCTGCGTCTTGCATGGCCAAGCGCAAGCAGATTTTCCTCTGTGCTCTCATATGTCATAAAATCACTTGGCCTGTTTGCCCAGAGCAGACATTGAAGCATTCTGGAATAATAGAGGCGTACAGGGTCTGTCCCTTCAGGCACAGACTGAAAACTCTTTTCCATGTTTTCCAGAAGGGACGGTACGTCTGCAAGTCTCAGAAAGGGCTGCGGCCCCGACGAAAGATCCGGCCTGCATAACAGTGCTACGGGGATAACAAGTTGTACAGGAAGCCCCATTTCTTTCGCCATAATCTGGCAGATTTCCAGAAGCGGGGCAAAACTCCGTCTGCCTGTTCTGTTTGCGAGAAGAGACTTTGCCTTTTCACAGGCGTAATGAAAATAACGGATTCTGGTATCCATTCTTTCCTGGCTGATTGATTTCTCCTCCAGATCGTGCTGGAAACCAGGTTCAAAAAGCTCCTGGTTTTCTTCCCAGACCAGATACTGAAGAACGATTGTATAATTTTTGACAAGCTCAGCCCTGAGCTTGTTGAGGCCCTCTTCATCGTCCTGTGGAACCGACAGATTTTCTGTACCAACATCAATCATGGGCAATATCCGGAAAAGTGCTTTTTATATACCCGAAGCCCCTGCTGCCGCCGCCTGGCAAAGGGGGGTACTTCATCGGAGGGTGTCCGGTCAAAACGGGTTCCGGTCCCGGAGCATTTTTATCTCCGTTTCTCCCGCGGCAGAGCCATCCGCCATTTATCCTTGGGCTGGCCGTCGATGGTAACGGTGTTGGCGAGGACTTCCTCAATCTCAAAGCCGCATTTTCTGAAGAAGGCGATGGCGCGGGTATTGTCCGCTCGCACGATCAGCCAGATTTTCTGCAAGTCCAGTTCTGTAAAGCCATACTGAAGGAGAAGACCCATCGCTTCTTTTCCCAGCCCTTGTCCATGGAGGGAAGGCTCGCCGGGCACCAGGCTGACCTCTGCCGCATTGTCTCTGAAATTCCGGAATCCGCCACAGCCGATAGGACGGCCTTTTTTGTCCTCAATCAACACCGCCAGTTCCGGGCTGTCAGGCTCGCCCGTACGACGGATAAACGCCTGAATATCCTCCAGCGGAATATGCCCCTGTCCTGCCAGCGGCAGATAACGCGTCACGTCCGGATTTTTCCACCACGCGAAGTAATACGGTGCATCGGCCAGCACGGGCTTGCGGATGGAGATGTTGGGACCGGTGAGATGCAATGAATTTTACCCCAATCTGAAAGACTGAACCTTTTTCACGATGGAAATGAAGTTGAGCGGATCGAGGCCAGCGCGACCCACGAATACGCCGTCGGTTCTGCTGCTATGAAGATAGTCCGTGCAGTTATCCAGCGTGACACTTCCGCCATATAGAACAGTTGGCGCAAATCGGTGTGTGTTTTGCAGGTATTCTTTCAGTTGCCGGATCACTGTCACTGCGTGGGAAGAACTGGCAGCCGCGCCTTTTTCCCCCACGGACCAGACAGGAACATAGGAAAAGACAATGCGGGAGGGGTCGTGACCAGCAGCAGCCCTGACAATGCTTTCGGCCTGTTTTTTGATAAAGGGCAGAGCCTCTTCAGGGCCGGACTGTTGCAGCTCGCCCATGCAGACGATGGGCCTTAAATCGTATTTCAGAGCCTGGGTGACTTTCTGGGCGACGGTTTCGTCAGTTTCGTTATAGTCACGCCGGCGCTCGGAATGGCCCAGCACAACCGCGCCACAGCCGCAGTCTTTCAGCATGGCGGCGGAAATCTCACCCGTAAAAGCACCTGCGTCCTGCCCGTGCATGTTCTGCGCCGCCAGCAGGATATTGCTGTCTTCCAGTTGTTTCCCCGCTGCGTACAAGGCCGTAAACGGCGGCGCGATAAAGATCTGAATATTGTTTGGCAGATTTTCAGCCAAGAGCTGGCGGCAGTACGTCTCCACCTCCGCCACTGTCTTGTTCATCTTGAAACTGGTGCCGACCCAGAGCATTTTATCCAATCTTCCCCTCAATTGCCTTCAGCGCGTCCTGTGCCTTTGCACCATCGGGGCCGCCGGCCTGGGCCATGTCAGGGCGGCCACCACCGCCTTTGCCGCCGAGGGTTTCGGCGCCGGCTTTCACCAGGTCCACAGCACTGAGGCGTTGGGTCAAGTCGTCGGTCACGCCGACGACGAGGGAGGCTTTACCGTCGTCAACGGCGATCAGGGCCACAACGCCCGAGCCGATCTGCTTTTTCATATCATCGGCCAGGGGCTTCAGGTCTTTGGCGGAAACGCCGTCCAGCACGCGGCCCAGGAAGTTAACGCCGTTGACCTGTTTCGCGGTGGGTTTTTCGGCAGAGACTTTTGAGCCACCGCCCGACAGAGCCATCTGACGGCGCAGATCGGAGAGTTCGCGCTCCGTCTTTTTGCGCTCATCCAGCAGGGCGGTGACGCGGGCTGGGGCTTCGGCCACCGTTGTTTTTAAAACTCCCGCCACTTGGACCAGCAGGTCTTCCTGTTGATCCAGATAGCGCAGTACGCCGCGACCAGTGAGGGCCTCCAGACGGCGTACGCCACCCGCGACGGCGCTCTCGCTGATGATCTTGAAGCTGCCGATGTCGCCTGTGCGGCGCACGTGCGTTCCGCCGCAGAGCTCGGTGGAGAAATGGCCATCGTCGTCGTGCGCTCCCATGGACACCACGCGGACTTCCTCGCCGTATTTCTCGCCGAACAGGGCCATGGCGCCTTCGGCAATCGCCTGGTCGGGGGTCATGAGGCGCGTGAGGACTTCCTCGTTCAGGCGGATGTGGTGGTTCACGTCGGCCTCAATGGCGCGGATGTCGTCCGCCAACAAGGCTTTCGGGTGGCTGAAGTCAAAGCGCAGACGATCCGGTGCGACCAGCGAGCCTTTCTGGGCCACGTGTTCGCCCAGGCGGCGGCGCAGGGCTTCGTGCAGCAGGTGCGTGGCCGAGTGGTTGGCGCGGATGTCCGAGCGGCGCTCGCCGTCGGCTTCCAGCGTGACCGCATCGCCCACCTTCACCGTGCCTTTTTCCACCACGCCCACGTGGGCATGAATTGTGCCCAGTTTTTTCAGCGTATCTGTGACGCGAACGACGGCACCATTCACAGTGGTGATGACGCCCGTGTCGCCCACCTGGCCGCCGGATTCTCCATAGAAGGGCGTCTGGTTTGCGACCAGCATGACTTCGGTGCCCTGTTTCGCTTCAGAAACCTGCTGGCCTTTGACCACCAGCGCGGTCACCTGGCCCTCCGCTTTTTCCGTGGCGTAGCCCAGAAAGTCGGTCGCGCCGACCTTGTCTTGGATCTCGAACCAGACTTTTTCCGTGGCTGCCTCGCCCGAGCCAGTCCAGGCTTTGCGTGCCTCGGCCCGCTGGCGCTCCATGGCTTTGTCGAACGCCGCGTGATCGACGGTGCGTTGCTGGCCTTTCAGGACGTCTTCGGTCAGGTCGAGAGGAAAGCCGAACGTGTCGTACAGCTTGAACGCCACATCGCCGGACAGGGGCTGGCCCGCTTTTAACTTGCCGGTTTCTTCGTCCAGCAGTTTCAGGCCACGTTCCAGTGTCTGACGGAAGCGGGTTTCCTCCAGCTTCAGCGTTTCGGTGATCAGCGCCTGAGCACGGACCAGTTCTGGATACGCGCCACCCATCTGCTGGATCAGCGTGGGGACGAGGCGGTACATGAGCGGCTCGCGGCTGCCCGCCAGATGAGCATGGCGCATGGCGCGGCGCATGATGCGGCGCAGGACGTAGCCGCGGCCTTCGTTGGACGGCAGCACGCCATCGGCAATCAGGAAGCACGAGGCGCGCAGGTGGTCTGCCATCACTCGGAAAGAAATGCGGTGCTTGCCATCGGGATTGTCGTGGACCAGGTCCGCTGCGGCCTCGATAATGGCGCGGATCTGGTCGGTGTCGTAGTTGTCGTGTTTGCCTTGCAGTACGGCAGTGAGGCGCTCCAGCCCCATGCCGGTGTCGATGGAAGGCTTGGGCAGAGCCACCCGATCGCCGGGTCCCCGCTGCTCGTACTGCATGAACACGAGATTCCAGAACTCCAGGTAACGATCGCCGTCTTGGTCCGCGCTGCCGGGAGGACCGCCCGCGATCTTCGGGCCGTGGTCATAGAAAATCTCGGAACAGGGGCCACAAGGGCCCGTGTCGCCCATGGACCAGAAATTATCCGACGTAGGAATGCGGATGATGCGGTCGTCACTGAAGCCGGTGAGTTTTTTCCAGATGTTAAAGGCCTGGTCGTCGTCGTGGTACACGGTGACCAGAAGCTTGTCCTTCGCCAGGCCGTACTCCTTCGTGATCAGGTTCCAGGCCAGCGTGATCGCCTCGTCCTTGAAATAATCGCCGAAGGAAAAATTGCCGAGCATTTCGAAAAAAGTGTGGTGGCGCGCGGTACGGCCCACGTTTTCCAGGTCGTTGTGCTTGCCCCCGGCGCGGACGCATTTCTGGGCCGTGGCAGCGCGGGTATAGCGGCGCGTTTCCTTGCCCGTGAAAATATCCTTGAACTGCACCATCCCGGCGGTAGTGAACATCAGCGTGGGGTCGTTGCGCGGCACCAGGGGCGACGATGGCACAACCTCGTGCCCATTCCGGCCGAAGTAATTCAGGAAAGCAGAGCGGATCTCGTTGGCGGTAGCAGACATGGGTAAACCTTTTGAATGACAAGGTTTACAGTCTAATTTCCTGTCCGCGTTTTGGCTATCCCCTTGTTGGTTCATAAAGCAGATCCAGCATTAAAAATTCAACCCGCAGTTGAGAAAATTTCTTGACTTTTATTTGTTTCGCCTCAGTTTGTCCGCCTGTTTCCCGGATGTGGTACTGTCCGGAGTATGTTTTGACAATTTTCAGGACAAGATGAATGTCGGTAAAAAATCTGCTTGTAATGGCCACCGCCGCCCTTGTTTCAGTGGGGACAGCCCGGGCGCAGGATCCTGTGGGAGAAGAAACGACAGGAGAGAGGCTGAGCTTTCTTTATCCGGTCGTTTTTCCCACAGGGCTTGCGGGATTGCGGCTCAGGGCGGATGCAGGAGTACCCGGCACTGCCGGAGCCCAGGCCGAACTTCTGTTCCACAGGGACTTTGGCGGCAGTGTGGATGTTTCCTTTTTCAGGGCCCATGGTTCGGACGGTATTCATGTCCGCGAGATCCTTCTGAAAATGGGATTTTTCAATGGGGTTGTGAATTTTGTGCCTGGTGTTGTCACCAGGATTTCCCCCGAGGCAATCAATACGAGGATGGAGAGAGGAGCCTTACAGCCGGAGCCTTTTGCCATTCTGGGGGATGACCAGGTTCTGCCGGACAGCAGCCCGATAACGTCTGCCTCCCGGCGGATGTCAGGTTTCAGCCTGTCCTCTCCCAGTCTGGGCTTTAATCTGGGGATTGATCTGGGAGCGCTGACGCTCACCACCCATGTCGGATTTGCTACCACAAACGGCTATACGTATCTGGAAAAGGATTATTATACCTCCCCCCAGGTGAATGCTTTGGCAGTCCTCGGGTTTCGCCAGAAAAGCAGGACCGGTACAGAGGGTATGAGTCTGACCGGCATTGCCGGCTATCTTCCTTTTGGCAAGGAGGTTGTGGGAGGAGAGGCTTCGGCAGCGGCTCTCCTTTCCGGAACCATGCTTTCAGGCGGGATGGCTGTGAATTCTGTATGGCAGTCGAATCCGGGTTATTACAGTTCGCCCAGGCAGCTGCGCAATAATGTTTATTTTGATACGAGGGCCGGTGTTTCCCGGCCACTGGGGAAAGGTTTTGAGGCTGGCGTCGATCTGAAAGCCAGCGGGCTTCTTGCTGAAAGAAGGATTATTCCTCCGGCCCCTCCCGGGCCTGTGCCAGCCTCCGTCGGAGGGGGCGAGTCCTATGGCCGGCCTGTTACCTATACACGCAAGGGGACTGTTTACCGGATAGCAGTCCATGGCTCATACAGGCTTACAGAAGACTGTATGGCCGGACTTTCCATATCGTATCTGGACCTTGCTGCTGATGGCAGGCGCCTTGATGCCATGAGCGCACTTTCCTGCGCATTCGAGCAGAAACCCCGTCCTTCTCCAGAATCCGTTTCGCCGTAAACCAGGAAGCCGGGACCTATTTTTTCTGCAGCGGCTTGTAGCGGATGCGGTGAGGCTGGTCGGCGTCGGTGCCCAGGCGCCGGTGGCGGTCGGCCTCGTAGTCCTGGTAGTTGCCCTCGAACCACACCACCTGGCTGTCACCCTCGAAGGCCAGGATGTGCGTGGCAATGCGGTCTAGGAACCAGCGGTCGTGGGTGATGACCACGACGCAGCCCGCAAAATTCGTCAGCGCTTCTTCCAGCGCGCGGAGGGTTTCCACGTCCAGGTCGTTGGTGGGTTCGTCCAGCAGCAGGACGTTGGCGCCTGACTTCAGCATTTTCGCCAGATGCACGCGGTTGCGCTCCCCGCCCGACAGCTGGCCGACCTTTTTCTGCTGGTCGCCGCCGCGGAAGTTGAAGGCGGACACATAGGCCCGTGAAGGCATGCTCTTTTTGCCCAGCTCGATGATTTCCTTGCCCTCTGAAATTTCTTCCCACACGGTCTTGCCAGGGGCGAGGGCGTCGCGGCTCTGGTCCACATAGCCCAGCACGACAGTTTCCCCCACTCTGAACGTACCGCTGTCCGGCTTTTCCTGGCCGGTGATCATGCGAAACAGGGTGGTCTTGCCCGCGCCGTTGGGGCCGATCACGCCCACAATGCCACCAGGCGGCAGGCGGAAGGACAGATCCTCGATCAGCAGGCGGTCTCCAAAGGCCTTGCCAAGATGCTCGGCCTCGATGACCAGATCGCCCAGGCGGGGCGGTACGGGAATGACGATCTGCGCCTCGGTGATGTCGGCCTTGCCGCTCTGGGCCAGCAGTTCCTCGTACGCCGCGATACGCGCCTTGCTCTTGGCATGGCGGGCTTTTGGACTTTGCCGTATCCACTCCAGTTCCGAGGCCAGCTGTTTCTGGCGGCCCGCTTCGGTGCGTTCTTCCTGCGCCAGCCGTTTCTGTTTCTGCTCCAGCCAGCTGGAGTAATTGCCCTCGTACGGAATGCCCTGGCCGCGGTCCAGTTCCAGGATCCAGCCGGTGACGGCATCCAGGAAGTAGCGGTCGTGGGTGACCATGACCACGGTGCCCTTGTATTCCGCCAGATGGCGCTGGAGCCAGGCGACGCTTTCCGCGTCCAGATGGTTGGTGGGCTCGTCCAGCAGCAGCAGGTCAGGTTTCGACAGCAGCAGGCGGGCGAGGGCCACGCGGCGCTTTTCACCCCCTGACAGTTTCGTTACGTCCGCATCGCCCGGCGGACAGCGCAGGGCGTCCATGGCGATGTCCACCGTGCGGTCCAGATCCCAGGCGTCCAGCGCGTCGATCTTTTCCTGCAGCTGCGCCTGCTCGGCCAGCAGGGTGTCAAAGTCGGCATCGGGCTCGG
This sequence comes from Pseudomonadota bacterium, assembly GCA_030775045.1. Classification (NCBI taxonomy): domain Bacteria; kingdom Pseudomonadati; phylum Pseudomonadota; species Pseudomonadota bacterium. Next base: position 11,823 of record JALYJY010000045.1, read on the forward strand.
CCATCAAGGCAGATACCGCGTTGAAGCGGTCCACCAGGCGTTTGGTCTCGCCCAGGCCCATCATGACGTTTTCAGCCACGCTTTTTGTGGCATCCAGCTGGGGCTCCTGTTCCAGGTATCCCACAGTGGCCCCCTCGGCGGCCCAGGCCTCACCCGTGAATTCCGTGTCGCGCCCGGCCATGATCTTCAGCAGTGTGGATTTACCCGCGCCATTGGGGCCCAGCACGCCGATCTTCACCCCCGGAAGGAAGCTGAGCCAGATATTCCCGAACACCTTTTTCCCGCCCGGGTAAGTCTTGCTCAGGTCTTTCATCACATAGACGTACTGGTACGCAGCCATGGTTTTTTTATCCTGATATGGAAAGGAGGGAGGTTTTTTTGCGCAGGACCTTGACGATGCAGTAACCGGCAAGAACAGCCAGGAACTGGTCCAGCCAGAAATGATCCGTGCGGTACCAGTCCGTCAGGGTCATATGTTCAACGATGACATCCTCGACAAACTCAAAGAGGAAGAAAACGGTGCTGGCCAGAAGGATGCCGGGCATTTCCTGGCGCAGGGCCTTTTTCCAGGAGAAGGGTCGTGCAGGTTTCTGCCATTTCCTGATATCAGGCCAGAAGGCTGGTGTTTTCGAGGCCCAGTCCTCATAGGCCTGGCCGAACCTGCCCGACAGGAAGCGTTCCTCTGCCATCATGATGCGCGTGTAATAGGCAGAGTAGACAAGGGCGGAGATGACGTAGAACTCGATGCTCTGGAACAGCATCACAAAGCCTGAGAAAACAATGAAATTGGCAAAGTACAGGGGATGCCGGACCATGGAATACATGCCTGTTATGTTCAGGGAATTTGCTTTCTGCTGTTCGGTAGTCCGGCCTGATGTATTTCTGGGGGCGCATCCGACAATGAAAGCCCGCAGGAGAAGGCCCGTGCAGGAAACGGCCATGGATATGGCCACCCACATGTGTTCAAGATCTTCCCGGATTTCCCGGGCCAGGCCCTGTGTCACGGCAAACCAGATGGCCACGAAAATGATCAGGAAGGGCAGGAAAGACCGCCAGCGAAAGAGGAATTGTCCCGTTTTTTCCAGTTCCCTGTAAAGCATGATTTTTTTGCCTTCCTTTCTGTAATGGAGCCGCGGAATCTACTCCAGGACAGCCAGCGGATGCAATCTCTCCCACAAACTGTCTTGCAGCCCCCGGGCATCGCTGCTACCCGTTGATGGATCTTTCCTCCTGCACCTGCTCTGGTGCCTTCATGCTGCAATCACTTGTGTCGGTGCTGAAA
>JALYJY010000046.1 GCA_030775045.1 Pseudomonadota bacterium
GTCCCGAACGTAGCGCTCTACCAGGCTGAGCTACACTCCGCAAGGTTCCGGAAACACGGGCAGGCCGGTTTTATAGCCCCAGCCCGGCCCCGCTTCAAGCCCAATCATGGCTTGCACTGGCGACCCTGTATCGGGCATAAATTCCGGGCCATTTCCCTGTTCATTGCGGTATGCCCCATGAAATTCACCCTGTCTGCCCTGAAGACCCATCTGGACACCCAGGCGTCGCTGGATGAGATCATTAAAAAACTGACCGCCGTGGGACTGGAGGTGGAGAGTGTGGCCGACCGGGCGCGGGCTCTGGCCGCCTTTACTGTGGGTCATATCAAAACCGCGGAAAGGCACCCCAACGCCGACAGGCTTCAGGTCTGCATGGTGGAAACAGCCTCCGGCACCCTGCAGGTCGTCTGCGGCGCGCCCAATGCCCGGGCTGGCCTGCGCGTGGCCTTTGCTCCGCCGGGTGCCGTCATTCCCGCCACGGGGACTGAACTGAAAAAGGGCGTGATCCGGGGCGTTGAGTCCAACGGCATGCTGTGCTCGGCCCGGGAGCTGGGCCTGCCGGATGAAGCAGACAAGGGAATCATGGAACTGCCCGCCGATGCACCTGTGGGTGTCTCTGTCGCTGCGATTCTGGGACTGGACGATCCGGTCATTGAAATCAACCTGACTCCCAACCGGGCTGACTGCGCCAGCGTACGCGGCATCGCCCGTGATCTGGCCGCCGCGGGTCTCGGCACGCTGAAGCCGCTGAAGTTCCCTGCCCTGCGCAATGCGTTCAAAAACCCTGTGCCGGTGGTTCTGGATCTTCCCGCAAAAGCCTGCCCCATGTTCGCCCTGCGCCTGATTAAACATGTGAAAAACGGACCCAGCCCCCGCTGGCTGCAGGACCAGCTGACAGCGGTCGGACTTCGGCCTATCTCGGCCCTGGTGGACATCACCAACTGGCTAACCCTGGATCTGGGCCGTCCCCTGCACGTGTTCGACGCGGACAAGGTCAAAGGCGGCCTGAAGGTGCGCCTGGCCGGGGCGGGAGAAACGCTGGCAGCCCTGAACGGCAAGACATACACCCTCGACAACACCATGACAGTGATTGCGGATGACTCCGGTGTCCTGTCGCTGGGCGGCATTATGGGCGGCGAGAGCACCGGCTGCACAGCGGATACCGCCAACGTGCTGGTGGAGTGCGCCCTGTTCGACCCCGTGCGCACGTCCCTCACCGGCGGAAAGCTGGAGGTCAACAGCGATGCCCGCTACCGGTTCGAGCGTGGCGTGGACCCGGCCAGCGTCCTGCCCGGCATGGAGGCGGCTACCCAGCTGATCCTGGATCTGTGCGGCGGTGAGGCCAGCGAGGTAACCGTGGCGGGAAGAGAGCCGGAGTGGAAACGCACATACTCCCTGCGGCCCGGACGCTGTGCTTCCCTGGGCGGTCTGGATGTGCCTGCAGACCGGCAGAAACAGATCCTGGAAACGCTGGGCTTCAGTGTTACGGCCGGCAACCCCATGCAGGTGACGCCGCCGTCCTGGCGCGCGGATATCCAGGGCGAAGCCGACCTGGTCGAGGAAGTCCTGCGCATCCAGGGGTACGATTCCATCCCCGCCGTCCTGCCGCCCCGGTCGGTCTCCATCACCCAGCCGGCGATCAATACAGTCTGGAAACGGGCCCTGTCCGTGCGTCGCACCCTGGCGGCCCGTGGCATGGCCGAAAGCGTCACCTGGTCCTTCATGGAGGGGAAGACCGCGGCTCTCTTCGCTCCTGGCGGAGCCGTTGACAACAGCCTGAGGCTGGCCAATCCCATCAGTGCGGATCTGGACACCCTGCGCCCCTCGATCCTGCCCAATCTGCTGACCGCCGCCGGGCGCAACGCCGCGCGGGGCTATCCCGATACCGCCCTGTTCGAGACCGGACCCGCGTTCCGCAGCGGCAAGCCTGAAGACCAGACGCTGGTGGCCACGGGCCTGCGCACAGGCATGAACCAGCCCCGCCACTGGGCCGGAAAGCAGCGGCCAGTGGATGCACTGGACGCAAAGGCCGACGCCCTAGCCGCGCTGGAAGCGGCTGGCCTGCCGCCTTCAGTCGAACTTCAGATTACCCGCGATACGCCGGCCTGGTACCATCCGGGACGTTCGGGCACCCTGCGTCTGGGACCCAACATTCTGGCCTGGTTCGGGGAAATCCATCCCGCAGTCCTGACAGAGATGAAGATCGACAGCCCCACCGCCGGCTTCGAGGTCTTTCCGGAGGCCATCCCTGTGCCAAAGAAAAAGGAAGGCACAGCAAAACCCCTCGCCGACTTGCCCACACTCCAGCCCGTCGTACGCGACTTTGCCTTCATCCTGGACCGGGACATGGACGCGGATAAACTGGTGCGGGCCGTAAAGGGCACTGACAAAGCCCTGATCCGCCAGGTGGCCGTGTTCGACATATATGAGGGCAAGGGCGTACCGGATGGCCGCAAATCCCTGGCCCTGTCGGTCACGCTGCAGCCTGTGGACAAAACCCTGACGGACAGCGACATTGAGGCCCTGTCGGCAAAGATCGTTGCCAGCGCTGCAAAAGCCACGGGCGCGACGCTGCGGGAGTAATCATGGACCGCTTCAAATTCGTCGCCGCGGTGTATGTGCTGTTCGAGCGGGACGGAAAGGTTCTGCTGATGCGGCGGCACAATACCGGCTGGGCCAACGGGTGGTTTACGCTGCCGGCCGGGCATGTGGACCAGGGCGAGCATCTGGTCGAGGCCGCTGTCCGGGAAGCCCGGGAGGAAACGGGCGTGTCGGTCGCGGTGGAGGATATGACGCTGTTCCACGTCTCGCACAGCGTCTATGGCCCCAACGATCAGTGCCTCGACTTTTTTTTCAGGGCGCAAAAATGGACCGGTGATTTCTGCAACAACGAGCCGGACAAATGTGACCTGATGGACTGGTACCCGCGCAGCGCGCTGCCCGAAAAATTATTGAGAAACGTCCGCGCAGCTCTTGGCTCACCCGGCGGCCTGGGCCTGCAGGAATTTCCCCTTCTGGCGGAAGAAGGCATGGCAATTCTGAAAGCATGAACTCCCCGCTTTACCGCCCTGCTGTTGTGTCCGATGCCGCTGGCATTGCACAGATGCATGCCGAGGCGATACGCGGTACTTACGGAGGTGTGTACCATCCTCTGGTTATCCAGGACTGGGCCGGAGGACATACGACTGAAAAATGGGAAAAGCTGATCCAGGATCCGAGACACCTTTTCATGGTCGCGGAACTGGATGGGCAGATTGTGGGCTGCTGTGGCCTCAATATCAAAGATGAAGACATGGGTGTTTACGTCCATCCCCGCTGTCACCGCCTGGGTATCGGGCGAAAGCTGATGCAGGTACAGCTGGACAACGCCCGGGCCCGGGGAATCAAAACCCTCCACCTGTCAGCCGTGGAAAGAACCGTGCCGTTCTACGAAAGTCTGGGATTTCAGGCCCTCGAACCGTCGCAGCACATGTTCAGAAGCGGCCACAGTGTTCCGGTGGTCAATATGCGGATGGCGCTGTAAATATGCCCTTGAAACACATCCTGATTCTGGTTCTTGTCGCTGCGGCGTGGGGGTTGAACTATGTGGCCATCAAGGCGGGGCTGGAGAGCATTCCGCCGATGATGTTCTCGGCGTTGCGGTTTTTCGCCGTGCTGTTTCCTGCGATACTTTTAATCCGAAAGCCCGCCGTGCCGCTGTGGAAACTGGCGCTGTACGGCATGGTGATGTTCGTATGCCAGCAGGGTCTGCTGTTTTCGGCCATGCACGTGGGGCTGTCGGCGGGGCTCGCATCGCTTCTGTTCCAGGTCCAGGTTTTCTTTACCATAGGACTGGCCGCTGTATTTTTGAAAGACAGGCCCCGGCTGGTGCAGATCGCGGGCGCACTGGTCGCCGCCGGGGGCGTAGCGGTTGTGGGTTTTCACACCGGGGGTGAGGTGACTCTGGCTGGCCTCGGTCTGCTGATCCTCGCGGCCCTGTCCGGAAGCGCAGGCAATGTCCTGGCCCGAACCCTGGGCGCCGGTGTCGACATGTTCGGCGTCGTGGTGTGGGCCAGCCTGTTTGCCTTTCCGCCCCTGGCTTTGCTGTCCCTTGCTGTTGAGGGACGGACAGTGATCATGCAATCTTTTGCCGCCATGGATATGACAGCCTGGCTGTCTGTGGCCTATGTCGCCTACCTGACAACGTTTATGGGCTATGCCCTGTGGATCCGGATGCTGGCGCAGCACTCCGCCGCCGCAGTCATGCCCTTCGCCCTGCTGACCCCGGTCTTTGGCTTGCTGGGCGCCACGATTCTGCTGGGAGAAGCCTGGCCGGCCTGGAAACTCTGCGCTACCCTGCTGATTATCGGCGGCCTGTGCCTGAATCAGTTGAATAACGTCACCCTTCTGGGGCAAGCTGGAGGAACCGAAAGGAGATGAAATGTATATTCCTGTATGGGGCTTGATATTAGCCGCGCTATTTTTTTTATTCTTCCTTGTAAGGAGCTATAAAAAACAAGCCTGCTTAAGACATTGTTACATATATTTGTCGGATTGGATAATCGAACAGCTAGAATCGCTAGAAAAATCTCACCCTGAAGGATTCGATTATTGCAATAATTTCGCAGACTCAAAATCAGAGTGGCAGAAAATAATCAATCAACACTATATCTTCTGCAAAAGAACCGGATCGATGTTTCCTCGTACCAATGACAAGCTCAACCCTAATTATTGGTACGACTACAAATGACCCACCCCTTCATTCATCTGCGCGTACATTCGGCCTATTCGCTGGCGGAGGGGGCGATTCATCCCAAGGATCTGGCGAAGCTGTGCAAGGCGCAGGGGATGCCGGCGCTGGCGGTGACGGACACCAACAATCTGTTCGGTGCGCTGGAGTTCGCCATGGCGGCGGTGGAGGCCGGTGTGCAGCCCATCATTGGCGCCACGTTCTCCCTCAAGCGCGAGGGGGAAAAGGGTGCGGGCAGCAAAACCCACATGTTCGAGACGGATACCCTCGTCCTGCTGGCCCAGACCGCCGCCGGGTATCGCAACCTGATGGCCCTGTCCAGCGCGGCGTTTCTGGATCTGGCCCAGCACGAGCCGCCGCACATCACCTGGAAGCATCTGGAAAAATTCAGCGAGGGCCTGATTGCCCTCACCGGCGGCCCGTCAGGCCCGCTGGGCCACGCCTTGCAGAACGGTCACAAACCGGCTGCGGAAACATTGCTCAAACGACTGAAAGATCTTTTCCCGAACCGCCTGTATGTGGAGATCCAGCGCCATAACACACCCGAAGAAAACCGCACGGAAAACGACCTGATCGACCTGGCGTACGCGCACGACGTACCGCTGGTCGCCACCAACGACGTGTACTTTGCGGACGAGAGCATGTACGAGGCTCACGATGCGCTGCTGTGCATCGCCGCGGGCCGGTATGTCAATGAGACCGACCGCCGCCGCGTGACGCCCGAGCATCGCTTCAAGTCCGACGCCGAGATGCGCGAACTGTTTGCCGACCTGCCCGAGGCCATTGACAATACAGCCGTCATTGCGCGCCGCTGTTCATTCCTGCTGAAATCCTCCGACCCCATCCTGCCCGCCTTTCCCACGGCAGAGGGCCGCACCGAGGCCGACGAGCTGCGCGCCCAAGCCCGCGACGGTCTGGAACAGCGGCTGGAGACCCTGGTGTTTCCTGCCAACGCCTCCCCCGAACAGAAAGACTCCATCGCCAAACCCTACCGCGAGCGGCTGGAGTTCGAGCTGGACGTCATTATCCAGATGAAATTCCCCGGCTACTTCCTGATCGTGTCCGACTTTATCAAATGGGCCAAGGCGCAGAATATTCCCGTGGGCCCGGGCCGTGGATCGGGCGCGGGGTCGGTGGCCGCCTGGGCGCTGCAGATCACCGACATGAACCCGTTGCAGTTCGGCCTGCTGTTCGAGCGATTCCTGAACCCAGAACGCGTGTCCATGCCGGACTTTGATATCGACTTCTGCCAGGAGCGCCGCGACGAGGTGATCCGCTATGTGCAGCAGCGGTACGGCAGCGACCGCGTGGCCCACATCATCACATTCGGTAAACTGCAGGCCCGCGCCGTGGTGCGCGACGTGGGCCGCGTGCTCCAGATGTCCTATGGCCATGTGGACAAGATCTGCAAGCTGATCCCGCAGAACCCGGCCAATCCGATCTCCCTGCCCCAGGCGCTGGAGATGGAGCCCCAGCTGCAGGAGATGCGCCGCACGGACGAGGCGGTCGAGCGCCTGATCACCATCGCGCTGAAGCTCGAGGGCCTGTACCGCCACGCCTCGACCCACGCGGCCGGCGTGGTCATCGGCGACCGGCCTCTGCAGGACCTGGTGGCCCTGTACCACGACCCACGCTCCGCGCTGCCCGCCACCCAGTTCAACATGAAGTTTGTGGAAAAAGCGGGCCTGGTGAAGTTCGACTTTCTGGGCCTGAAAACCCTCACCGTGCTGCAGAAAGCAGTCGAGCTGATCGCCCGTCGCGGGCCGGAACCACAGTGGCAGATTGATCTTTTAAAGATCCCTCTCGATGATCCGAAAACCTACGCCATGCTGGGCCGCGGCGATGCGACCGGCGTGTTCCAGCTGGAAAGTTCCGGCATGCGCGACGTGCTGAAACGCATGCACGCCAATTGCCTTGAGGACCTGATTGCGCTGGTGGCCCTGTACCGCCCCGGCCCCATGGACAACATTCCGAAATACATCAACGCCAAGACCGGTGTGGAAAAGCCCGATTATCTGCACCCCCTGCTGGAACCAATCCTGAAAGAGACTTACGGAGTCATGGTCTATCAGGAACAGGTGATGCAGATCGCCCAGGTGCTGGCGGGCTATACGCTGGGCGGCGCGGATTTGCTCCGCCGCGCCATGGGCAAAAAGATCAAGGAGGAGATGGAGGCCCAGCGGAAAATTTTCGTGGATGGCGCCGTGGCCCGGGGCGTGGACGCCGACCAGGCGGGCCTGATTTTCGACCAGGTAAACAAGTTCGCCGGGTACGGCTTCAACAAGTCCCACGCGGCCACGTACGCCCTGATCGCGTACCAGACCGCGTACCTGAAGGCCAATTTCCCCGTGGAATTCCTGGCCGCGTCCATGACGTTCGATATGGGCAATACGGACAAGCTGAACATGTTCCGGCAGGAACTCCAGCGCCTTGGCATCAAGTTATTACCGCCGGATATCAATGCGTCTTGGCCGGATTTCCATGTGGAGAAGATTTCTTCCTCTTCCTGTCATCCTGAGCGCAGCGAAGGATCTTTAACCCGGCAGACAAGAGATCCTTCGGTCGGCTCCCTCCCTCAGGATGACAATACAGGAGTGCTGGCCATCCGCTACGCCCTCGCCGCCGTCAAGGGCGTGGGTCTGCAGGCCATGAAGGACGTTCTGGCCGAGCGCGAAAAAAATGGCCCGTTCACCGACCTGTTTGATTTTGCGCGCCGGCTGGACCTGAAAGTGATGAACAAGCGCCAGCTGGAAAGCCTGGCCTGCGCGGGCGCGTTTGACTCCCTGAACAGCAACCGTGCACAGGTGTTCACGGCGGTGGAAACCATGACCCGCTATGCCCACACGACCACCGAGGAACGCGCCAGCGGCCAGGCCAGCATGTTCAGCGGCGGCGCGGTGGCTTCTGACGTTCCACCCCTGCCAGCGGCCGCGCCGTGGGACCCTCTGGAGCGTCTGCGCCACGAGTTTGAGGCGATTGGTTTTTATCTCAGCGCCCATCCGCTGGATGGCTATGCGCGGCCACTGCAGCGCCTGGGCGTAGTGTCTATCGCCGAACTCCCCCGCCGTCTGGACAGCAGCAAGAGCACCCGGTTCAAAATGGCCGGCGTGGTGATCGCCAAACAGGAACGCATGGCCAAAAGCGGCAACCGCTTTGCCTTTGTGCAGCTGTCGGACAGCAGCGGTGTATTCGAGGTGATGATGTTCTCTGAAATCCTGGCCACGGCGCGGGAAAATCTCGAGGCCGGCAGGGCCGTTATTGTAACGGTAGACGCCCAGAAAAACGGCGAGGACCTGCGCCTCACCTGCTCGGTCGTGGAACTGCTGGACCAAGTGGTGGCGAGATCAGCCGAGGGTATCCAGCTTGTCCTGAAAGATGCCTCAGGCCTGATCGCACTGAAAGACGCGCTGGCCAAACTCCCCAAAGGCCGCAGCAGGATCAGCGTCCTGGTCGAAACCGCCCCCCTGACCGAGGTGGACATCTCCCTCCCCGGCGCGTTCACCCTCTCCCCCGACACCCGCCACACCCTGCGTTCACTAGCCGGTGTGCAGGACGTGGTGGAGATGTAAGTCCGGAAGCCGGAAACAGGATTTACTTTCGTATTCTGGTGTTATTGTGATCCCAGGCAAATAACTCTAGAGAAATTTCATATGACTATAGAAATTCCGTTCAGGCCGGAGGCAAAAAAGAATCCTCTCGTAATTGAAGGAGCGGAGACAGTCAAAGCCACTCTGGAGATTGCCAATTCCAGTAAAAACCGGAAAAAAGATCTGCGTTTTATTGATTTATCGTACCAGGACCTGATCGAAATAGATCTGCATGAAGGTTCTTTATCTTATGCAAATTTTTACAAGGCAAAGCTGGATCGGGCAAATCTGCACAATGCATATCTGAATAATGCAGATTTCAACAACGCCCACTTGCATGGAACATTTCTGACTAGTGCAGAGTTGGCCAATGCAGATTTTACTGATGCAAACCTGCACGAAACAAAACTGAAATGGGCAGACCTGACAAAAGCCAATCTAACCAATGCCAATCTGACCAATGCAGATCTGACCAATGCCATTTTGATAGGCACCAATTTGTTCAAGGCAGATTTTGCAGGAGCAAAACTGGACCAGGTTCTGGTAGATAAGGACAATGCCTATGCCCTGATCAGAAGAATGGCCGAGGGGAAATGTCCTGTCCTCAAATCCATCCGGGTAGGAGATGATCCTGACAACTACGAGACTTGGGATGCGGCCCGACTGGATATGGAAATCAAAAGAGAACGTCAGAAGTCCGGTTTGATCCCGGGCGCTCTTGCACAGGCTGTTACTGGCGGACAGGGCCCTTCAACAACAGTACGGGCACCGGATTTGCCTGTTACATCGTTTCCAGACACACCAGAATTCCACATTTAACGTCCGGAATCCAGACAGGATCAGCGTGCTGGTCGAAACCGCCCCCCTGACCGAGGTCGACATTTCATTGCCCCGCACATTCACCCTCTCCCCCGACACCCGCCACACCTTGCGCTCGCTGGCAGGGGTGTAAGAGCTGGTGGAAATGTGAAAGGCGAATTACTTTCGGGGGTCCGTGATATTTTATGAGTATCCGCTTTGATCACAAGAAGGCTGCTGTCATGTCTGCAACTCTTGTTTTTACCGCCAGATCACGAAGATCCCCCATCACTGTATCTTCAGCACGCGATGTGTATGGGGCCCTCAGGTTCTTTCTCGACGACACAGCCGAGTTTGCAGATTTTACAGGAGTGGATCTGTCCGGGAAAAACCTGACAGGAGCTGAGCTGGAAGGGGCGTATATGCAAGCAGTAAAGCTCGCCGGAGTGACGCTGCGCACGGCGAACCTGACCAAGGCAAACCTGCTCTGTGCAAATCTCGCCAGAGCAGATCTGACCGGTGCAAACCTGAGCGGGGCAAGCCTGCTCCATGCAAATCTCGCCAGAGCAGATCTGACCGGCGCAAACCTGACCAGGACAAATCTGACCGACACAAATCTGGCCCGGGTGAACCTGAGAGACGCTCTTGTTGATCCCGACAATTATCTTGTCCTTCTGGTCAAAATGGCCAAAGGCGAATGCCCCGTCCCGAAAACCCTCCGGGTGGGAAAGTCCGCATCGGACTGCATTACCATCCGCTCCCGGGAGCTTCGATTGCTGACTGCAATAACAGGACTGGCGCTGAATGCTGATGTTCTGAAACAGGTTCTGTCAGGCGCAGGGCAGAAGCCTCAACGTCTGCAACAAAATCAGCCGGCAACAGCTGGATTCTGCCAGCAAGCAAGAGCTGTCCCGTAAAGAGAAAACCCGGAGATTATTCGGAACAAGCCTGAACAGCAGCTTGTCCTGAATGCAGGATCATGACGTTTTCTGGAACGCCCCGTTCCGGCGGCCAGATTCCCGGGGCCGTGACAGCAGGCATCTGAAACCCCGGTGTGGAAACAGTCCATTGGACAGGATAATATCCTGCCTGTTTTCCTCAGAAACGGATACCAGCATGTCCGACCCTGCTACCCGTCTTTATGTACCTGATCTCCTGGGGCCTAGAAAAACCATCCTCCTGGATCCGGACCGGGCGCATTTCCTGCGTCACGTTCTGCGACTGGAGGACGGGGACACCGTAGCCCTGTTCAATGGCCGGGATGGCGAGTGGGCCGGAACTGTTCATTTCCAGGGAAAGAACAGCGTCACAGTAACCCTGCAAAACCAGATACGGGTCCAGAATACCCTTCCTGAAATCCGCCTGTTGTTTGCTCCGGTCAAAAAGGACCGGATGGATTTCATCATCGAGAAGGCCACAGAACTGGGCGTCACGCACCTGCAGCCGGTCCTTACGGAGCGCACCCAGGTGGGGCGCGTGAATACAGACCGGCTGCGATCCCAAGCCATCGAGGCCGCCGAGCAGTGCGAGCGCCTGTCCGTCCCGGTCGTGCAGGAACCGGAAGATCTGGCCGCTCTCCTGTCCCGGTGGCCGGCCGGCCAGACCCTGTTTCTGTGCGCCGAGGCTGGAGAATCAGTGCCCCTGGCCAAAGCCTTTGGTGAAGCTCCGCAAGGGCCAGCAACGTTCCTGGTGGGCCCCGAAGGAGGCTTCTCACCGCAGGAGCTGGCCCTTCTGCGGAATCAGCCCTTTGTAATGCCGGTCCATCTTGGACCCAGGATTCTGCGCGCCGAGACAGCTGTGGCCGCTATCCTGTCCTGCTGGCAGGCGATCCGGGGCGACTGGCAATCCGCTCCCCGGCAGAATATCCGAAATATTTGACTCCCGGACCAGACTGGTTATAGTGCGGCCCATTCCCGGGAAAGTGGACGTGCGTGTATAATGTCCCGCCAGACCTGATGGTCATGGACTACCGGGACAACAGCAGTGAGAGAAAAATCAATGAGTGGCAAACGCCAGCAGTGCAAGTACAAGATCAACCGCCGCCTCCAGGTCAACCTGTGGGGCCGCGCCAAAAGCCCCCTGAACCGCCGCGAATACGGCCCCGGCCAGCATGGCCAGCGCCGCAGGAAGCCGACAGACTACGGCATCCAGCTGATGGCCAAGCAGAAGCTGAAGGGCTATTACGCCAACATCGGCGAACGCCAGTTCCGCCGCTATTATGCCGAGGCCATGCGCCGCAAGGGCGACAGCGGTGAAAACCTGATCCAGCTGCTGGAGCGCCGCCTGGACGCCGTGGTCTATCGCATGAAATTTGTTCCCACACCCTTTGCCGCCCGCCAGTTCGTCAGTCACGGCCACGTGCTGGTGAACGGAAAGCGCGTCAACATCCCGTCCTTCCAGCTGAAGGACGGTGACATGATCGAGGTGCGCCAGAAGGTCCGCCAGATCCCGCTGGTCATGGAAGCCATGGCCTCGGCCGAGCGTGACATCCCCGAATACCTGCAGGTCGATACCGGTACCTTCAAGGGCACGTTCGTGCGGGCCCCCGGCCTGTCCGACGTTCCCTATCCGGTCCAGATGGAACCCAACCTGGTTATCGAATTCTATTCCAGGTAATCATTTCTCTGTGGATTGCAGAAGCCCTTGCCCCTGCGGCAGGGGCTTTTGTTTTGGGATTATTTTTGGACCCTTCGCCTCCCGGAACGGTTATACAGCCATACAGGGAGTAAAATATGGATCTGAAATTCTGCAAGACTCCCCGGGAAACCTGGGACACCATGCTGGCGGACTGCCGCACGGCCCGCGTATCCATTGAGATGGAACAATATATCGTAGCCGATGATCCGGTCGGCCGCACCTTTCTGGAACTGTTCCTGCAGAAACTGAAAGAGGGAGTGGCTGTACGCCTGCTGCTGGACCGGATCGGCAGCCGGGAGGTTTTCGGCTCGGATCTTGTGCAGAATATTGTCAGGGCCGGTGGACTGGTGGAATTCTACAATCCACCGGGGCTTATGCACCTGTTCCGGCCGGCCCTGTGGTTCCCCCGCAACCACACCAAGACCCTGCTGGTGGATTCAGAAATTGCGTGGATCGGCGGTGTATGCCTTGACCAGGACATGGCAGACTGGCGCGACACCCAGGTCCGGTTCACCGGCCCCGCGATCGACCAGGTGGTAGCGCATTTTTCCCGCAGGCGGGCCGGCTGGCGCACCCGTTTCCGGCGCCTGGTCAATCCGCAGTTCCGCCCTGCCGGATTACCTGTTGAGTATATCATGCACCGCCCGCAGCTGGGCCTCAATCCCATTTACAGGGAACTGATGAAAGCCATCCACGGGGCGAAACAGTCTGTCAGTCTGGTGACACCGTATTTTCTGGCCCCCTTTGGCTTGCGCCGCGCCCTGGCACAGGCAGCCCGCCGCGGCGTGAGGGTGAGCATCATGATGCCCGCCGCCAGCGATGTGCCCCTTGCGGACTGTGTGTCCCATTCCTGGTTTCCCTGGATGTACAGGAAAGGGATCCGCATTTTCCTGTACCAGGGAACCGTCCTGCATGCAAAATACGCTGTTGTTGATGACACGTGGGCCACAGTGGGCAGCACCAATCTGGACTACCTGTCCCTGCGGCGCAACCGGGAGGCCAACATCGTAATCCACGACCCTGCCATTGTCGCCACACTGCAGGGGCACTACGAGGAAGATCTGGCGCACTGTGCAGAAGCAGGCCGGGACTACTGGCGCTCCCTGCCGCTTCTGTACCGGATCCTGGGCTATGCGGGCCGCAGCCTCAGGAAATTGCTTTAGGGTCCAAACCCGGCTGGAAGGTCCATGCTGCGCGTGTCGGCGCGCCTTGCCCGGCCAGGAAAAGACCGCCGCCTGTGGCAGTCCCCACAGGCAAGGGCTTTGAC
>JALYJY010000047.1 GCA_030775045.1 Pseudomonadota bacterium
CATCACAGGAATGTATGACATCACGGTATCCTTGGGTACTTTAGCTGCGGGTGGATATGAATTCGATTTTGAAAACGGCACTTTAAATGTTACCCCGGCTCCTCTGACGATTGCGGTAGATGATGAATCCCGTGAATACGGTGATGCCAATCCTGTCTTCACGCTGAACTACAGCGGATTCAAAAATGGCGAGGATGAAAACGATCTGGCTTCTGCCCCTGTCGCAGGCACTCTGGCCAATGCTTTCTCCATCCCTGATGATTACGACATTACGGTCACCGGTGGCTCGGACGTCCGGTATGTCTATAACCGTGTGAATGGGATTCTTACGGTTACACCCGCCGTACTGACCATCACAGCTGATGACCAGACCCGTGAATACGGGGATGCCAATCCTGTCTTCACGCTGAACTACAGTGGATTCAAAAATGGCGAGGATGAAAGCGATCTGGCCAGCCTGGCTACAGCCTCGACGCTGGCAGACGCATTCTCGATCCCTGACGATTACGACATCACCGTCACAGGCGGATCGGATGTTCGCTACACATACAACAGAGTTAACGGAACCCTGACCGTTACCCCGGCTGTCCTGACGATCACAGCTGATGATGAAACCCGCGAGTATGGCGATGCAAACCCCACTTTCACGCTGAACTACAGCGGCTTCAAGAATGGCGAGGATGAAGGCGATCTGGCTTCTGCCCCTGTCGCAGGCACCCTGGCAGACGCTTTCTCTGTCCCTGATGATTACGATATCACCGTCACAGGCGGATCGGATGTTCGCTACACATACAACAGGGTCAATGGCACTCTGACTGTCACTCCCGCCATTCTCACGATTACTGCCGACGATGAAACACGCGAATACGGCGATGCCAATCCCACATTTACGCTAAACTACAGCGGATTCAAAAACGGAGAAGATGAAGGTGACCTCGCCAGTCTGGCAACAACCTCGACCCTGGCTGATGCTTTCTCAATTCCGGATGATTATGACATAAGTGTAACAGGCGGTTCAGACATCCGGTATATCTACAGCCGCGTGAATGGAACCCTGACCGTTACCCCGGCTGTCCTGACGATCACAGCTGATGATGAAACACGTGAGTATGGCGATGCAAACCCCACTTTCACACTGAACTACAGTGGCTTCAAAAACGGTGAGGACGAAGGCGATCTGGCTTCTGCCTCCACAGCCTCAACCCTGGCCGACGCATTCTCAATTCCTGACGACTATGACATTACAGTCACCGGCGGTTCAGATGTTCGCTATACCTATAACCGCGTTAACGGTATCCTGACCGTTACACCCGCCGTGCTCACTATCACCGCTGACGACAAATCCAGGGAATATGGCGATTCCAACCCCACATTCACCCTGAATTATTCAGGCTTTAAAAACGGGGAAGACGAAGGCGATCTGGCTTCTGCCTCCACAGCCTCAACCCTGGCAGATGCTTTCTCGGTTCCTGATGATTATGACATCTCTGTCAGTGGTGGATCTGACGTCCGGTATACATACAATCGTGTGAACGGCACACTGAGCGTTACTCCGGCTGTCCTTACAATTACAGCTGATGACAAAACCAGGGAATACGGGGATACCAATCCAGCCTTTACGTTAAGTTACAGTGGTTTCAAAAATGGCGAAGATGAAGGCGACCTTGCAAGTCTGGTAACAGTCTCAACGCTGGCCGACGCGTTCTCTATCCCCGATGACTATGACCTCAGCGTAACTGGTGGATCGGATGTCCGGTATACATACAACAGGGTCAACGGTACACTGGCCATCACCCCGGCTCCGCTGACCATCACCGCTGATGACGCAAGCCGTGAATACGGAGATGACAATCCCCATTTCGCCTTCACCTATCTGGGCTTCAAAAACGGGGATACGGAGGAGGATCTGGCCGCTCTTCCCGATATCCGTTCGGCAGACCCGTCTTCACTGCCCGGCCTTCATTCCATCGCTCTGTCTGATGGAGCAGACCCCCGGTATACCTATATTCTGGTGGACGGCACGCTGACGATCACGCCCGCCCCCCTGTTCATCACGGCCGATGACTATACCCGGCCCTATGGCGATACAAATCCGGTTTTCACACTGAGCTATACGGGCTTCAAGAACGGCGAACGGGACACAGACCTGTTCTCGCTGCCCCTTGCCAGTACGACGGCCATCCAGCATGCTTCGCCTGATATATACACGATCTCCGTAACCGGAGGATCAGACCCGCGCTATGACTACATCCGGACAGACGGAACCCTGGCCGTCACACGGCGGGCTCTGACAGTCACTGCCAACGATGCCACGGTTACAGCAGGCCAGACTCCTGTCCTGACAGTGGCCTACAGCAACTTTGCTCCCGCGACGGGTTTCTCAGGTACTGAAACTGAAAGCAGCCTGGACCAGCTGCCGTCACTTGTCACAACAGCGCCTGACCTTTCAACCACGGGGCTTTTCAGCATCATCCCCTCTGGCGCACTCTCGGATAACTACACTTTCGTCTACATCAGCGGCCTGCTGACCATTCTGCCGGGAGCCGCAGTCCTGCCAGAAACAACAGGGCCTGACATTACTGCCACAGCCCGCGCTGCCCTTGATGGTCAGGTAGCGGACCAGGTCTTGTCGGACGCTCAGGATACAAAACCGGAAGCCTCTTCGGCTGTTCTGGAATGCCCACTGCAAGGCACCCACACGAACTGCCATTCAGAACAACAGAACAATCAGGATATGTGACAGCGGCGGACCATGGACGTCCAGGCCTCGACAAACCGGTCCAGGTGGTCTGGCACTGTCTGCCAGCCAGCACTGATACGGATAGCGCAGGACGCATCGGCTTCAGACAGACCCATGGCCCGCAGGACGTGGGAGGCCTGAAGCTTTCCGCTGGAACAGGCACTGCCCGCACTGACCGCAATCCCCTCCAGATCCAGGGCCATCAGCTGCTTGCTGGCCGGAATGCCCGGCACCAGCAGGCATGAGGTATTGGGCAGGCGAAGGCTCTCCCGGCCGCAGATCCGGACCCGGGGTTCCTGCTTCAGGATCTCCGACTCCATCCGGTCCCGCCACAGGGCCATGTCTGGCGGGCACAGGCTGTCCAGCGCCGCCATGGCCTCCCCGAATCCTGCTATCCCTGGCACATTTTCAGTGCCCGCCCGGCGGCGGCGCTCCTGCCCGCCGCCCCGCAGCAGCGGCTCGATATCCAGTCCGTCCCGCACTACCAGAGCTCCCACACCCGGAGGTCCTCCCACCTTGTGGGCGCTGACAGACAGCAGATCCACCCCCAAGGCAGAAAAATCCACCGGCATCTTTCCGACGGCCTGGACAGCGTCCGTATGGACCAGCGCTCCGTACCGGCAGGCCATCTCCACGACGCGGTCCAGAGGCTGGATCACACCGGTTTCGTTGTTGGCCAGCATGACTGACACCAGAGCCGCGCCCGATCCTTCTGCCAGCATCTCCTGCAGAACTTCCAGGCTCACTGTTCCATCAGGGCGAACAGGGATCAGGACCGGGCTGTCCACAGCCTTCAGGACAGAATCGTGCTCGATGGCAGACACCAGGATCCGGCGGCCGGGAAAACCGCGCAGAACCATTATGTTGGCCTCGGTCCCTCCGCCGGTCAGGATTACCTGTCCAGGCCGGGTGCCCAGCGCGCCGGCAACCTGCTCCCGGGCTTCTTCCACAATCCTGCGGGCGTCGCGGCCAAAGCTGTGGACCGACGATGGATTTCCCGTGATTTCAAGGGCCGCAACCACAGCCTCGCGCACAGAAGGGCGCAGGGGTACAGTGGCATTGTTATCCAGATAGATCCTGCTGGTCACGGGGTATCCTGTCCGTGAAATTATCAGACCTCCTCCAGAACCTGCTGCGGCGAGGCGAATGCCAGGAACGAGGAACGGAGAACCGGAGTGTACACCATAGTACAGGAGGATTCGAGTACTGCAGTGACGCAGCAGGCGTCCGCTGCAGTCAGGGCTATGGAGGGAGTCTGTTCATATGTCTTGAATTCCGGATCTTCCTGTGTGCTATAGTTCTGCCTGCATGTTGCGCCGGTGTCCTGCCAGCCAGCATAGCACGGTTTCTGTTCCTTGCGGATTATCCATGCCTGAAATCATCCTGACCGGTCCCGCCGGCCGTCTTGAAGCCCGCTATCACCCTGCCGGAACGCCCGGGGCGCCTGTAGCCCTGCTGATGCCACCCCATCCCCAGTACGGGGGGACCATGAATCATCCCCTGATGCACAGCATGCAGCGGGCCTTTGCCGCCGAGGGATGCTCTGTCCTGCGGTTCAATTTCCGCGGTGTGGGCCGCAGCCAGGGTCAGTACGACCGCGGCGAGGGAGAACTGGGAGACGCCGCCGCGGCGCTGGACTGGCTCCAGTCCGTCAACACCACCTCGCGCGAGATCTGGGTTGGCGGATTTGCCTTCGGCGCCTGGATCAGCATGCAGCTGCTGATGCGCCGGCCCGAGATCAGCTCGTTCGTTTCTGTTGCCCCGCCGGCACACCATTACGATTTCTCCTTCCTGGCTCCTTGTCCCTCCTCGGGCCTCATCATCCATGGCGGCCAGGATGCCCAGATTCCGGAAATTTCTGTGGCAAGGCTTGTCATCAAGCTGGGCCTGCAGAAGGACATCCGCATCGACTACCGCGTCATCCCCCAGGCCAACCATTTCTTCGTCGACTGCATGGGCGAGCTGGAAAAGCACATCAGCCAGTACGTCCGCGAAGGCGCCAGGAAACGGGTGGCCAGGGAAGCCCCTGTACGCGAAGCTGCCGAAGTCGCCGCCGAGGTTGTGGCAGCCTGAGATTTTGTTGTCATCCCGACCGAGACTTTCAGGCCGAGTGGAGGGATCTCCCTCATAAAGAGATCCTTCGACTTCGCGTCACGGCGTGACGTTCCGCTCAGGATGACAGAAAACCTCAAACTTCTGCCCCGCCTTCCCCAATAAACCCTTCCGACTGCAGGGCCCACAGATGGGCATAGAGGCTGTTCCGGGCCAGCAATTCCCCGTGCCGCCCGTCTTCCACCACGCGCCCGTCCTTCAGAACTACGATCCGGTCCAGGTGCAGGATCGTGGACAGGCGGTGGGCAATGGCGATGACGGTCCGTCCTTCCATCAGAACCGCCAGGCTTTGCTGGATCAGTTTCTCACTCTCGCTGTCCAGGGCTGATGTGGGCTCATCCATGATCAGGACGGGCGCATTTTTCAGAAAGGCCCGGGTGATGGCAATGCGCTGGCGCTGGCCACCGGACAGCTTCACCCCCCGCTCTCCCACCAGGGCCTCATAGCCCGTGTTGCCGTGCTGGTCTTTCAGGTTCAGAATCACGTCGTGGATGTGGGCCTTTTTCGCGGCTTCCACCACCTCATCCATTGTGGCCTCCGGCCGGCCATAGCGGATGTTTTCCAGAATTGAGCGGTGCAGCAGGTCCGTGGACTGGGGGATCACAGAAACAGTCTCGCGCAGGCTGTCCTGCGTCACCGTGGCGATGTCTGTCCCGTCAAGAGTGATCTTTCCGCCCTGCAGATCGAACAGGCGCAGCACCAGCTGGACCAGAGTTGATTTCCCGGCGCCGGAAAGGCCCACCAGACCCACCTTCTGGAAAGCCGGGATATGCAGGGAAAAATCCCTGAACACCTGCTGGTGGCCATAGGCAAAGGTGACACTTTCAATATCCAGCCCCGGCGTTTTAACAACCAGCGTGCCCGCCCCCGGCGCATCCCGCACCTCCTGCTCCTGGATAATGGTGTCCAGCGCTTCCTGGATGTTGGCCAGGCGGCTGAACAGGGTGGGAGCCATTTTCATGACCCACCACAGGGTATTGGTAAAAAGACCGCACAGGGGAAGGGCTGTGGCAATCTCGCCCACGGTCAGGGTTCCTTCCGCATAACCCACAGCGCAGATAACAATCACGGAAGTCTGGAAAACAGCGCGCAGGACATGCTGGCCGCGCATGTACAGCACGTTCTGCCATTCAGCATCCTTCTCCGCTGTCCCGGATTCTGCCAGAGCCTGGCTGAGCAGGCCATCTTCATACCGGCGGCGTGCAAACAGCTTGACCAGAAGGATATTGGAAATACTGTCGATATAGCGCCCCCGCATTTTGTTGGATGCGGCCGCAGAAACCGCCGACGTCCGGGAAATGGGCAACACGAACCGCCAGCCGAGAAGACCGTGCAGAATGACAGTCACCCCCGTTACGGCGGCAAAGCGCCAGTCAATCATGCCAAAAAGGACCATGATGACCGCGGCTGTAACCAGGGTATGCAGGGCGAATTCAACCATCTCGTCAACAATGCCAACTATGGCTGCAGGCATCTCAATGACCTTGCCGGCCAGACGCCCTGCGAAGTCCTCCTGGAAAAAGCGATAACTGTGGCCATACAGGTATCCGGCCAGCCTGTAGCGGATCAGCACCAGCAGGATAGGATCCACATGGGCCTGGACCATGTGACCAGCTTGCCATCCGATCCGGGCGAGAACCTGTACGAACAGGACGTATCCTGCAATCACCCAGAGCGCATTATGCCAGAACATGCCCGGCGCACTGTCTGTTGCCGCATCCACCATCAGGCCGAAAAACATGGGTTCTACAGCCATCAGTGCAGAACCCGCTGTATACAGCAGGCACTGCAGCCCCAGCGACCACTTCAGTTTTCTGACGAAATACCAGATGAACGGCGTTGCCCGACCAGGCAGCGGCTCACCCGGATCGCCCGCAAAGTCCAGGAAGCGGTCCGGTTTCGGGAAAATCCTGTCCAGAAGACGCATGGCCATTCCGCAAGATGTGGTGGGCGCGGCCGGACTTGAACCGGCAAGCCCCTTTCGGGACGGCAGATTTTAAGTCTGCTGCGTATACCAGTTCCGCCACGCGCCCACAGGGAAAGAATGCTTCCTGTCTAGCCTGGGGGGATCATCAAGTAAAATCATTCTTCAGCACGATCTTGCCCGTGTGGGTCCCGCTTTCCATCAGGCGGTGGGCCTCGGCCGCGCGTGACATGGGGAAAACGGTGTGGACAACAGGTCGCACAGCGCCGGAGTCCACAAAGGGCCATACATGGGCCTGGACCTCTGCCGCCAGCCGGGCCTTTTCTGCCAGCGGACGGTCGCGCAGGGTCGAACCGGTGAGGACCAGGCGTTTGCGCATGACCGTCAGGATATTGATCTCCACTGCGGCTCCCCGCTGTGCCGCGATGGTTATGTGACGCCCGCCCGGGGCCAGAACCTCCAGATTGCGGGGGATGTAATCGCCCGCCATCATGTCCAGGACCACATCCACGCCCCGACCTGCAGTGATATCCTGGACCACGGAGACAAAATCCTCCAGCCTGTAATTGATCCCGCGGACAGCGCCCAGGGCCTCGCAGGCATTGCATTTCTCAACAGTCCCTGCAGTAGCGAGGACGGACGCTTCCCTGGCGCGAGCCAGCTGGATGGCCATGGTGCCAATACCACTTGCTCCGCCATGGACCAGAAGACTTTCACCAGCTTTCAGCCTGCCGGCCTCGAACACATTGGCCCATACGGTAAAAGCCGCTTCCGGCAGGGCCGCAGCCTTTTCAGGATCCAACCCGGCCGGAACAGGCAGGCACTGGCTCTCGGGTACAACCGCATGATCTGCATAGCCACCCCCGGCCAGCAGGGCGCAAACCATATCCCCGGGCTTCCAGCGGGTCACGCCGGCCCCGGCCGAGACAACAGTTCCCGAAATTTCCAGCCCGGGAATATCGGTGATGCCGGGTGGCGGTGGATACTTTCCCTGACGCTGGAGAATGTCAGCCCGGTTGACCCCGGCGCAGAAAACAGAAACCAGAACTTCTCCCGGACCGGGTTCAGGCATGGGCCTGCGGACAGGCTGCAGTTCCTCCGCCCCTCCCGGCCTGCGGATCATAATGGCGTTCATCACAGGCATCAGCTTCTTTTCAGCAGGCGGCGCACGGCCGGCATCACCTGGGCCGGCGTATATCCTCCCGATCCCTCGCCGCAGGCCTGCATGCGCCAGTCCTCTCCATCCCGATACAGGCGGGCCAGGACACAGGCGGTATAATCGCCAAAATCTGACAGACCATACCGCGCCACTTCCTTCCGCGTACGCGCATCCACCAGGCGGCAATAGGCATTGCTGATGCGGGACAGGGTCTGGCCTGTAAAGCAGCTGACCACAAAAAACAGATGCCGGACCGCAGCAGGCACCTTGTCCAGATCCACAAAGATCTGTTCGTCATCTCCCTCGCTGCCGCCCGTGCGGTTGTCACCAGTATGGACGACGGATCCATCCTTGCTGCGCAGTTGCCTGAACCATGCCACGTCCACCAGCTGTCCGCTCTCATCCAGCATGAGGCACGAGGCATCCAGGTCCGTTTCCTCTGCCATTCCCAGCAGACGCCGCAGGAACCCCGGCCGGCGCGCATCCCAGCCCAGGCCCATGATCACACGGTTGGGCCTGTCTTCAGGGGTGTCATACAGGGCAACCTGCTGGCCTCTGGTCAGTGAAACAGGCATCAAGGGACTCCCGGCTCTGTGCCGGAACAGTTTACCGCCCTGTCTGCAGAAATGAAATCCCTGTAAAGGATTCAAACAGGAAGAGAAACTGTCACCCTCAGCCCCCCCCGCGGGCTGTCGGACAGGGAGATCTCTCCGCCGTGGCTATGGGCAATATCCCGGGCGATGGTCAGGCCCAGGCCTACGCCGCCCGTGGCTGCGTTGCGGGAGCCCTCTACCCGGAAAAAAGGCCGGAACACGCTGTCCCGCAGGGCAGCGGGAATGCCGGGTCCATTGTCGTCCACTGTCACAATAACCGCGTCCCCTTGCCGCTGTGCATGGACCCACGTGGCCAGAGCATAGCGCCGGGCATTGTGGATGATGTTCGTCAGGCACCGCTTCATGCCTGCAGAACGCAGGGGGAGGACCAGTTCCCCGTCCACGGACAGCTCTGTTGATCCTTTTTCGTGCCGGATACTGCCAATGACCTCTTCCAGGATCCGGCTGAGAGAAACCGGCTGCATGACCTCTTCTCCCTCTCCCCGGGCAAAGGCCAGATATCCCTCGATCATGGTCTCCATATCACTGATATCCTTTTTCAGGTCCCGGATGTCCGGGCTGTCCGGCAACATGGCCAGCTGAAGCTTCATTCTGGTCAGGGGGGTGCGCAGGTCATGACTGACACCGGCCAGCATTTCTGTCCGCTGGACGATCTGGCGCTGGATCCTCTCCTTCATTCCCTGAAAGGCCACGGCGGCACGGCGGACCTCCAGCGCCCCCTCGGGCCGGAAATCAGGCACCTCCCGCCCCTTGCCGAACCTTTCCACAGCCAGGGCGAGGCGACGGAGGGGGCGGATCTGGTTGCGCATGAATACCAGGGCCACCACCAGCAGGACAATCGAGGAGCCTATCATCCACAGAACCCAGATCACTGCCGTGGAACTGTAGAAACGCTTGCGGGGCACCATGACGGACAGGATGCTGCGGTCATCCAGGCGGACCCGGACCTCGTACCAGTTGTCCCGGTCCATTTCCATGACAACAGCCGGGAACCGAATGCCCGACCTGATAGCATTGTCCAGGGACGTATACAGAAAACCGTGCCCGCGATTTTCCGGAATTCGCGGAAATGCACCGGACGGATCCAGGGACATGAGCAGGTTCATGTTTTTCAGCGCCGAGGACAGGATTTCCGCCTGTCTTTCCGGCGCCGGATCCGCAGCCAGACGGTCAATGACAAAGGCAATGTCGGCCGCCACGGCGCCGGTCATGCGGGCTGTGACGCTGTCCAGATGGCGGTCGTAATAGACCCACATGGAAATCAGCTGCAGCAGGATGACCGGCGTCACAATGATCAGGAGCGAGCGCCCGAACAGCGTCCCGGGCAGCACTGCCTTGAGGGGGTGCCTTTTCCGTTTTGCATTCCAGAGGGGTTCGGAAGGAGAGGTCATGACTGCCACAGCACATACCCCTCCCCCCGGACCGTCTGCAGCCACCGGGGTACCTTCGGATCAGCCTCCATCTTGCGGCGCAGGCGCGTGACCTGGACATCCACCGTGCGCACCTGGCCCTCCAGACCCAGCTTTCCGGCAAGATCCTCGCGACTGAAAACAACACCCGGTTTCCGCAGCAGGGTCCGCAGCAGGTTGGCTTCGGCCGCTGAAAGGCGCACTGTGGTCTCCCCCTGGATCAGGGTGTCGCGCCCGGCCTGGAAGGTCCAGGGGCCGATGGTGACTTCCCCGGCCGTGCCGGCAGGGCGGGGGGTCCGGCGCAGGATGGCGTTGATCCTCAGGACCAGTTCCCGGGGCTCGAAGGGTTTTGTCAGATAATCGTCGGCGCCGCTCTCCAGGCCCGTCAGCCGGTCCTCCACCTCTCCCCGCGCGGTCAGCAGCAGGACAGGGATATCCGACGTACGCCGAAGGTCAGCCGTCAGGGTCAGACCATCCTCTCCCGGCATCATCACGTCAAGCACAACCAGGTCGAACACAGCCACGGCCATTTTGGCCCGGGCGTCGGCAGCGTCCCGGGCAACGACCACCATAAATCCCTGGTCTGTCAGGAATTTTTCCAGAAGACCACGCAGGCGGGGATCATCATCAACCACCAGGATAAAGGGGGGCGGGATTTCTCCCGCATCTGACATTGCCATGACCCTGCCAGCGAAACAATCTGGGATTAATCCCGGGAGTGTATTATACAGGGGCACAGCGCACAACAACAGCAGTACTCTTCAGAATGGCAGATATTCTTGTTATTAAACTGGGTTCCCTGGGGGACATCATCCAGGCCATGGGTGCCATCCAGGATATCCGGCTACACCATCCGGACGACCGTATTTCCGTGATAACGACAGGGCCCTGGAAGCGGCTGTTCGAACGTTGCCCGTGGGTTGATGCAGTCCTGGTGGGGAACCGGGCTCCCCGCTGGCGGCTGGACAGGTTTTGGGCTGTGGCCAGGCTTCTGCGCAGCAGGACCTGGACCCGCGTCTATGACCTGCAGAACTCGGGCCGCACAGAACTCTGGTACCGCTGGTTCCTGAAAGACACCCCCTGGTCGGGACAGGCCAGGGGGTCCAGCATGCACTGGGCCCCGCCGGCCCGAAGGACCGTACCCATTGTCGAAAGACTCTCGGCCCAGCTGGCCGTAGCTGGCGTCCCCGCCCGGTATACTCCCCTGCCTGATGCGTCATGGATGGCGGATGACATCTCTGCCCTCCTGGAAGAGGCCGGTGTGAAGGAACCCTTTGCTGTCCTGCTGCCCGGATCGTCCCGCGCAGGGGCAAAGAAACGCTGGCCCCACTATGCCGCCCTGGCGCAAAGGCTGAAAAACCGGGGCTGGACTGTCGTGACAGTGCCCGGCCCGGATGAGGCCGACCTGTGCCGCCCGATCCCTGGAATCTGCCTCACCGGCGGGTCCTTCCTGGATCTTTTCCAACTGGCCGGCGTGCTGCGCCGGGCCGCCCTTGTGATCGGCAACGACAGCGGTCCTGTGCATCTGGCGTCCCATCTGGGGACACCAGGCATTGCCTTGTTCGGCCCAGCCTGGCCCGCAGCCCTTACCGGCATCCGGCGACCGGGATTTGAAACCCTTGAGGTTCCGTCCCTGGCTGACCTGTCGGTGGATGAGGCCGAGGCCCGTATCCTCCACCACCCGGCGGCTCAGGCTTTTTCTGCGCACACGGAAAAAACAGCATGAACGTTCAGGTTACGACTCTCCCCAACAACATGAAAATTATTACGGACTCCATGCCCGAGGTGGCCACCGTCTCGCTGGGGGTCTGGGTCGGCGTGGGCACCCGTCACGAAACGCCGGAGATCAACGGCGTTGCCCATCTTGTGGAGCACATGCTGTTCAAGGGCACGCCCACGCGCAGCGCCTTTGCCATTTCCGAGCAGATTGAATCCGTGGGCGGCCACATGAACGCCTACACGACCCGGGAGCAGACGGCCTATTACGCCCGGGTCCTGAAGGAAGACACGGGTCTGGCCATGGATATCCTGGCGGACATGCTGCAGAATTCCCTGCTGGATCCCCAGGAACTGGACCGGGAGCGTACCGTGATCCAGCAGGAAATCGGCCAGACCAACGATGCCCCCGACGATATCATCCACGACCACCTCCAGGCCATCTCGTTCCCGGGGCAGACCCTGGGTATGCCTGTCCTGGGATCACCGCAGGTTATCGGCAGCCTTCCCCGGGAGTCTCTGTCAGCATGGCTGCAGCACTATGCCGGCTCCCGCATGGTGCTGGTGGCTTCGGGTCACGTTCACCATGAGCAGATCGTGGAGATGGCGGCCCGGGCCTTCGCCCGACTGCCGCGCGAAAGTGTACAGCGGACAGATCCCGCCGTCTGGTCCGGCGGAGATTTCCGGGAGAACCGGACCCTGGAACAGCTTCACCTGGTGTTCGGCTTCCAGGGTCCCGGATACCATGATCCGGACTATTATACCGTCTCCATCCTGTCCACCCTGCTGGGCGGCGGCATGTCTTCCCGCCTGTTCCAGGAAGTGCGGGAAAAGCGGGGTCTGGTCTACAGCATCCACACCTTTTCCTCGGCCTTTGAGGACGGCGGTCTTTTTGGCATCTATGCCGGAACCGGTCCGGAACACGCGGCCGAACTGATCCCTGTTGTGTGTGATGAACTGCAGAAAGTGGAGAACGACCTGACCGAAGCCGAGTTCGAGAGAGCCCGGGCCCAGCTGCGCGCCGGCATCCTGATGGGACTTGAGAGTACCGCCGCCCGGTCCGAGCATCTGGGCCAGAGCACCCTGATCCACGGGCGCCCCGTCCTCCCGGAGGAAACTCTGGCGAAACTGGCCGCCGTCACGCCCGCAGATGTAAAAAGAGCCATCCACAGGCTGGTTCGCTCCCCCCTCTCTTTTGCCGCCATAGGGCCGGTGTC
>JALYJY010000048.1 GCA_030775045.1 Pseudomonadota bacterium
GCCCTGCCCCACTGTTGTATGGGTCATCCAGGGCAGCGTGACCGACAGGGAGTCCGTCACCGGCAGGTTCAGACGGCCGTCGCGCTTGCCCCAGTATTTGACCAGGGCGATATTGACCGGAGCCGAAGCCCGGCCTTCAGGTTTTGCGGGCCTTCGCACAGAGCCGGTCAGGGCCGCGATCATATCCTCCCGCTCCAGGGGAATTTGCCGGACGCCTTCGGGCGCAATCCTGGCATGGATCAGCCGGCCAGGCTGCACATTCCCGTCACTGTTGGCAAAGGTCCCGAGGCCGATCACACAGTCTCCCAGACCCGCGCCCGCAATCTTGGCTCCAGAAATTCCCGGATCCTGACCCAGGGCCGCACACAGGCGGTCCAGCTCGGGATCCGACACACCCAGCTGTCTCTGGCATTCCATGTACTGGCCGAACAGCTGACCCAGCCCGGGCCAATCCTGATCCCGGACAGCCTGCACCGCCTGGTCCGCCAGCACTGTCATCTGCACAAACAGGGGATCATAGATTTCCGGATTTTCCACAGCCCGGGCGTTGACCTGCTCCACCACCCGGTGCGTGGAAGTCTTGTAGCCGCTGTACGCCAGCGTCAGCGGAATATCCGCAGGAAAGGAAACAATTTCAGAACCCCGCACGGCCACAATGCCGCCCCACAGGCTGGCGGCCAGGTCCGCGCCCGAGCCGATCTGTCCCGTCACCGCATGGATCACAGCAAGACCCTCGCGGTACAGGGCGTTCCGGTCCAGCGGGGACACGGGATCCCGCAGCAGGGCCAGACCCACAACCACTCCCGCCACAATGGCGGCCGAGCTTCCCAGGCCCATCACCCCCAGATCGCTGCGAATAACAATGTCCAGACCAGAAACAGGCCTGTGCCTCTCCAGCGCTTTCAGCGCATACTCCAGGTCCGGGTGATGGCCCGGATCGTCCACCGGCCCCTCATGCACAGCACCCTGGCTGTGGATCCGGATCCTGCGGTCCTGCCGGGGAATGAAAGCCATGGTTACGTGCCGGTCCACAGCCGCCCGCAGACCCCGCGCCCCGCGCAGGACGGCATGCTCTCCAAACAGCATCGTACTGCCCGGTATGGCCAGCTTCAGTCCCTGGTATTCAGGTTTCATGGGCCGGAAGATCGTTCAGTTCCTGCCGGATGACAAGACTTTTCACGGCCGCGGCAATGAAAACAGCCCCGGAAATTCTTCCCGCGCCGCCTGAAGATCCGGTTCATCAAGAACCGGAAGAAGCCTGCTGGCCTTCACCAGCTGCCACCGGGTCTCTGCCGGAAGGGGGTTGTTGATAATCACGGGAGTAAAAAGGGTATCACAGAGAGCTAGCCGGGTGAGGATATTGATATCCCCCTGCTTTCCCCACATTCTCTGGCTGCTGATCCTCCCCATGAAGTGGCAGGAAAACCAGAGCCGGTCTTCTCCGATATAGGGATCCGGCGCTGAAAGGAAAAGGTCTGCAGACATGAGGGTCTGGAACCCGAGCATCAAAAATCTGGTCTGCAGGGCCGGGACAGCCCCCTCCATGCCTTCCGTCTGGATCCTGGGAAAATACACCCGGTCTGCCTCGTCAAAACCGGAATCCGTATCCAGTTCCACCAGGCACCAGTCCCCTATCACAAGAATGCCACTGGCCAGCATTATGGCTTTCCCTTCTTTTCCGGGTTCAGGGGGCGGGTGCAGACCCCGGAAACAGTCCGGGGTATACAGGCTTCAGAATCTTCTGCGCCGCCAGAAGATCAGCATCTTTCAGGCACCGGGGCAGATTGCTCACATGGACAAATTGCACAGGAAGATTCCTGGCACCCGGAATTTCCCTCACTGGCCTCATCACCAGCATGTCGGATGGATAATTCCTGCCACCGGGACCTATAATTTCCATCTTATGACTGCACAGGAAAAAGCGCATCTCTCTGCCCGTCACCGGGTCTGTTCTGCTGAAGTCCGGCCTGTCCTGTACCGAAACACTGAAACCACGGCTGTTAAGGAAGAATTCTTTTAGGATCTGTAGTCATAAAGAGGGTTCCGGTATGTGAAGAGATGTGATTCACTTTCCATGAAAGGAAGGTGTGTCATGGCCCGGTTTGAGTTGACGGATAAAGAGTGGTCATTGATAAAGCCGCTGCTGCCGGACCGGCCCCGGGGTGTTGCACGAGTGGATGACCGGCGCGTACTGAACGGCATTTTTTACATCTTGCGGACAGGATCACCGTGGCGCGATCTGCCGGAGCGGTATGGGCCATACACAACGGTTTACAACCGCTTTAACCGCTGGGCAAAAGCCGGGGTGTGGCTGCGGGTGGCACAGTCACCACAATCCATGCAGATGATAGACAGTTCCATCGTCCGGGCGCACCTGCATGCGGCGGGAGGTAAAAAAGGGGTCCGGATAACGCCATTGGCCGTTCTCGTGGAGGACTGACAAGCAAGATCCATGCCGCCGTGGATGAAACCGGCATGCCACTGCGCATTCTCCTGACGGCAGGGCAGGCGTCAGACAAGGCGGCTGTACCAGAACTCATCGCAACGCTGAAACCGGGACGGGACCTTGTCGCTGACCGGGGCTATGACTGGATGGCCCTTGTCGAACTTGTCCGCAAAAGAGGCGGCGCAACACACATCCCCACGCAACGCGATCGCAAAACACAGCGCTCCGTCAGTCCGGCCATCTACCGACAACGCAACGTGATCGAGCGCTTCTCCAATAAACTCAAACACTTCAGACGTATCGCCACTCGATACGACAAACTCGCATCAAACTTCCTCGCCGCTGTCCTACTCGGCTCCATCAGGCTATGGACCAGAATTTATGAGTCCACGACCTAGTTGATGAATCGTTCAAGAAAGATGTCCGATGGTTGCGCCAAACAACAAACTTAAAAATTCTCCAAATTCTTTGGGGCCCGGCCCGCCAGAAACCCAAACACACTCGCCTTGCTGGTCAAAATGCACATTCAGTTGAATGTGTGCATGGTTGTAAAAAATGATTTCCCTGTTATGAGGAAAATAATAGAATTTTAAAGACAAATATTCACTCCGTTGATTTGTGTCTGTGGACTCGGGATTTGCTGTTCTTGATATAAGCGGATCCTCTGCACCCAAATACTCTGCCAGCAAACGAACATCCCTGATTGAAGGATTCAGGTTTTTTATCTCTTTGAAACGTTCCCATAAAACCTCCCTGCGCACCTCACCCCAGTTCTGCATCCTGGCCCAGACAAGGAATTTTTCTTCAGGAGCGTGAGGCGTAAACCGGGCTTCGACAAGCCGGCCACGACGCGTTGTGAACTCTGCTACCCAAGTAATGGCGGGCAGGTCCGACGGTGCCGGATATTTCACATATTTTGTATGCTGAAGCGATCCGGTAACAAGTGTTGGCCAATACGCCCACCAGGCTCCCAGCCATGGATAATCCAGGGTTTCGTATCGCACGGACTGATCCGCATACTGATCCATGTATGCCAGTACGTCGCGGATATCGCTTCCCTTGGGGAAAGCCTTATTAAACCGGTACTGCAGACCTTGGCTGTAGTCATCGCGCAGCGTCAGCAATTTCACCACCTCCGCCTGCGATGGTTTATCCCGGAAAACCAGCCGGGCCTGACCCTGCACCCATACCAACACGCCAATCGCCAGCACCAGCGTCACCACCTTGCCGCAGTCGCTCAGGCTGGCCCACCGCCGCTTCCATCCCGCTACATATTGTTTCATCCTATGGCCCCGCTTTGCATACCAGTGAATCCCGCTTGTCATCAAAAAAAGAGGCGCGCAATTGATAATGGCGAATGTTCACAAGAAACCAATCTATGGTTGCTATGTCACGGACTGTACAGATCCAATGTCAAGGAAAAACACTATGTGATACAACTCAAGATTGTATCATCCGGCCTCCGATCAATCCACTGGAGTTCTAAATCCGGATGTCGGACAATTGCGTGACTTTTTAAGAAAAACGTAAGGAATTTCTGTCAGGATCCTGCATATATACAAGACCCGCCATCACAGGAGACGCCCATGTCCCGACCCCGTTCCTCAGCCCTTCAGAAAGTGTGTACATACACCGGCGTCCTTGCCCTGGCGCTGATTCTGGCGGGGACTGCGCCCCAGACCAGTGCCGCCCCGAACACCAGCGGCCCCACGCCTGCACAATGCGAAAAGCAGAGAAAGGACCTGGAAAACTACGAAAACATGCATCCGTCCATCAGGGCACGTGGAGCAGTCCAGCCGCCCCGCATCGACCCGAAATGCAGTGCCCCCGCGATCCAGCTGAATGAGCATCGCTCCAGCCCGGCGACAGGCGGAGACACGGCCCGCAGGACACCCAGCCAGAACGCCAAATGTCGCAAGTATGACAGAATGGGGGAAGTCCTGCCTGAATGTGAGGACACGACAGCCCCCGAACTTATCCTGAACGAACCGGAAGGCCGGGAAAACCGCCTGACAGGACGGGAAACCGGCGCACGTCCGGATACTCCCCCTCCCGGCAGTCCTCCTCCGGCCGCGACAGACTGGATGCCAGTCACCGGCGACAACACCGACAGGACCCCTGGAACGCCTCCTCCCGGAGTGCCTGAAAATCCTGATACACCCGGGAACAACGATACGCCGGTTCCGACAGCTGCCCCCTCTTATGGTGGCGGATACGGTGGTGGCGGTGGCTCCTCCGGCGGTGGAGGCGGCGGCGGCGGAGGTGGCGGCGGCGGCGGTTCCTCCGGCGGGAAAAGCGGAGCATCCTTCGGCTTTTCTCCCAAAGCCAACACAAACGGGGCACAGGCTGTAGACTGTTCTGTTGAGGGACGACGGGCAAAGAGCGCCGTATCCGCGGAGAGCAGCTGGTCCGGCACAGGTGATGTCAACCGCGGCGTTGTGACCCGTGACCTGGCCGCCGAGGAAGCCTGCGCCAAAGCCGGCAAGACCGGAACCACCAGCGGTACCGGCACATCCGGCGGCACAACTTCCATCCGCGCCCCTGACGGCGGCGGCAACGCAGGCCCTGCCACAGGCCGGGTCAGGTACTGAAACCGGAACAGATGATGTATGGGGGGCGGCAGCAATGCCGCCTCTCTTTTTATGGAGATTCCGGCAACCAGCGGAATCAATACTGGACGGAACATGGCAAATCGGCTAGACATCCCCGTTCTGTCACAGGAATTCATCTCCGGGAACTGGATGTCATGAGCACAATTCTGAAAAAACTGGAAAACAGCCAGATCGAAAAGGCGCTGGCTGGAAAAACGCTGCCTGAATTTTCCCCGGGCGACACGCTGAAGGTCAACCTGAAGGTCGTGGAAGGCACCCGTGAGCGGATCCAGACCTACGAAGGTGTCTGCATCGCCCGCAAGAACGCCGGGATCAACTCCTCCTTCACCGTACGCAAGATCAGCTATGGCGAGGGGGTCGAGCGCGTGTTCCCCCTGTACAGCCCCCGCATCGAGTCGATTGAACTGGTGCGCAAGGGTGACGTCCGCCGGGCCAAGCTGTACTACCTGCGCAACCTGCGCGGCAAGGCAGCCCGTATCTCCGAGCGAACCACCGGTCGCGGTTCTGAAACAGAAACCGCCAACGACAGGACCTGATCTTTTCCGATTCCGGGAGACGTTTTCATGGCTGCAAATTCCGGCAAGCTGAACGGGACGAATCCTCCCGCACAGGCTGGTGGACTACCCCGTCTGGCCGTCCACAGCCAGTACCTGAAGGACCTGTCCTTTGAGAATCCCAATGCTCCCCAGATCCTGACCGGCACCCAGAAGCCCGAGATCGGCGTCAGGGTTGATGTGGAAGTCCGTCCGGTAGCGGAAGCCGGCTATGAGATCACCCTGAAGCTGAACGTGGAAGCAAAGCAGGGCGACAAGGTGTCCTTTATTGCCGAGATGGCTTATGCCGGGCTGTTTGCTGTTGAAGGCGCCACGCTTTCGGAGCAGCAGAAACCTTTCCTGCTGGTTGAGGGGGCCCGCCTGCTGTTCCCCTTTGCCCGGGCCATCCTGGCCAATACCACACGGGATGGAGGCTTTCCGCCACTGATGCTGGGACCCATTGATTTCGCCGACATGTTCCGCAAGGGTCAGACACAGACCTCATCGGAAAACCGCGGAGAAACCGCAAACGCATAGGGATCTGCCTTGTCATGTCCCATCTTCTTCCGAACCTGATCTTCTGGGTCTTCTCCAGCGTTCTGGTCCTGTCCTGCCTGATGGTAATCAGCGCCCGGAACCCGGTCCATTCGGTCCTGTTCCTGATCCTGGCCTTTTTCAACGCCGCCGGCCTGTTCCTGATGATGGGGGCCGAGTTTGTGGCCATGATCCTGGTCATCGTCTATGTGGGTGCCGTGGCGGTCCTGTTCCTGTTCGTGGTCATGATGCTGGACATTGATTTCAGCCACCTGCGGGCGGGCCTGCGCCGCCAGCTTCCGCTGGCCCTGGTGCTGGGCGGCGCCCTGATGGCCGAGATTGTCCTGGCCGTCAGCGGATGGTCAGCCGCCCCGGCAGCCATCTCCAATATCGCCGCGCCGGCCACAGCCGCCGCCTGGGCGCCCCAGAGCAATACCCACATCCTGGGCCGGCTTCTGTACACCCAGTATGTGTGGGTATTCCAGCTGGCCGGCCTGGTCCTTCTGGTGGCCATGATCGGCGCCATCGTTCTGACGCTGCGTCACCGACCCGAAACCCGCCGGCAGAATCCAGGCCTGCAGGCCGACCGCCGGCGTGACGATGTGCTGACGATCCGCAGCGTGAAAACAGGGGAGGGAATTCCGTGATGATGGCTCCCATCGGCCTGACCCATTACCTGATCCTGGCGGGGGTCGTTTTTGCGCTGGGAATCATGGGGATTGTCCTGAACCGCAGGAACGTCATCGTTATCCTGATGTCGGTCGAGCTGATGCTTCTGGCCGTCAACATCAACCTGGTAGCCTTTTCCGTTTTCCTGCAGGATATGGCCGGGCAGGTGTTTGCCCTGCTGAACCTGACCGTCGCCGCGGCCGAGGCCGCCATCGGCCTGGCCCTGCTGGTGGTATATTTCCGCAACCGCGGCACCATTGACGTGGAAGACATCCACATGATGAAAGGCTGACCGGACTCCGCCCATGCACACATTCCTGGAATTCGAAAAGCCCATTGCCGAGCTGGAAAGCAAGATCAGCGAGCTGCGCCACATGCAGGGCAGCGCGGACCTGAACATCGCCGACGAGGTCACCCGCCTGCAGTCAAAGGTGGACAAGCTTCTGGCCCAGACCTATGCAAAGCTGGCCCCGGCCCGCAAGGTCCAGGTGGCCCGCCACACCAACCGGCCCCACACCACCGACTATATCAGCCGGCTGGTCACGGATTTTGTCCCGCTGGCCGGAGACCGCCTGTTCGCGGAGGACAGGGCCATTGTGGGGGGGCTGGGCCGTTTCCGGGGCATGCCCGTGGTTGTCATGGGGCATGAGCGGGGCAAGGACACGGATACGCGGGTCAGGCACAATTTCGGCATGGCAAAGCCTGAGGGGTACCGCAAGGCCCAGCGGCTGATGGCCATGGCCGAGCGCTTCAGCCTGCCGGTGATCACGCTGGTGGACACGGCCGGGGCCTTCCCGGGCGTGGAGGCAGAAGAGCGGGGCCAGGCCGAGGCTATCGCCAGAAGCATCGATGTCTGCCTGAAAATCCGGGTGCCGCTGGTCTCTGTCATTATCGGGGAAGGGGGGTCCGGCGGCGCCATCGCCTTGGCGGCCGCAGACCGGGTCCTGATGCTGGAACACGCCATCTATTCAGTGATATCACCCGAAGGGTGCGCCTCGATCCTGTGGCGCAGCGCCACCAATGCCGCGGATGCGGCCGCCGCCCTGCGCCTGACGGCCCAGGACCTGAAGGAGCTGGGGGTCATAGACACCATCATCCCCGAACCGCTGGGCGCCGCCCACCGTAACCCCGACGTGGCCATCAGCACGGCCGGAGACGCCGTCGAGGCCGTCCTGAAAGACCTGGTGGCCCAGGATCAGGCCACCCTGCTGGCCAACCGCCGCACCCGGTTTCTGGATATGGGCCAGAAAAGCCTGTCCTGAGAACCCAAACCCTGACTGCCGTGGCGTCCTGCCTTGTCTTTCTGCGCTTCCGGTGCTCATGTACGTTTATGCACACTGCGCGCTGGTTCTCGAAAGACGGCGATAATCCGCTCACGGCAGCGGGTCTGGAGGCGGGCAACACAGTACTTTTAAATAAAAGTATTATTTGCTTTCTCTGAAAGAGGATATCCTGCACCAGGCGCGTCACTGAAACAGGACGGATATCATGCTGCCGAAAGAGATTCTGGCTCCGTATCTGGGAACCATGCTGTGGAACCAGATTGATGAGATCTGGGATAAAAAGCGCCGTGAAACCCTGTCGTTGTTCGAAGAGGCTTTTGCGGCTGCTCTGGTGGGCCCAAGGGAATTTGAGACGTTTCTGGACAAAAACGTTGAAGATGGCCGGATCAAGGGTGAGGGTATAAGCGACAGCCAGCGGTCCCTCCTGGAACAGCTTCTGGTGGCCAACTGCTTTGAATTCCAAGGGCTGGACTGGCGTTTTTCCAAGCCGGCTTTCAACGCACTGCGCCTCTGGCTGGAAAAATGTAAATTTTCCAATGAACCTGACGGGAACGGTACCCGCCCCGAACACTGGCTGACTTTCACAGGTTTCGGGGTTCTGAAAACAGTCGTGGAGTTTGTCCCGGAATTCCGGCTCACGAATGAGAAAAACGGACGGGGATTCCGGTTTTCAGACAACCAGAAGCATTGGGGGCATGAAGATTATTCCCTGTTGCCACAGACCCTGTTGCCTGGCGGCTCCAGACCCCTGCCTGAACCGGCACCGGAAGAAGCTGAACCGAAAGAAATTCCCTATGCCCAGATTATAGAGGATGAGGAAGAAGGTCCCGTAACTCCGCCTGATAATGGTGAGGGGGTTGATCTGGATCCGGAAGCTCCCGTTAAGGATGGGTCTGCCCCCGAAGACGTTGCAGCCGCGCCCGACGCTGTCTGGGAAGAAGTTGACCTGGCAGATGGGAATGAAGAAGAAAATCCGCCTGCTGAAGCAGTCCCCGGACACCTGCCGGCACCGGAAGCACCCTTCAGAGATGCCGTTTCTCCCAAAGGCGCATCCGGCGGCAATGAAGAAGTCAACACCTCTGAAATCAGGGAGTCGGAGGCAAAAAGCGTTGCAGCCGCACCTGATCCAGATAATGCGCAGGAACAGGCGTCCGGTAAACCGGCCGGTGCTGCACCTGATGCACTTTCACCAGAGCAGCCTTCGCCAGTCAGTGTTACAGCTGCTCCTGAAGGCAATGCGGGAAAAACAGAACCGAAGACACAAGCCACTGCAGTGGTCCCTGAAGACAATGGAGTAAAAACCGGACCGGGGGACAACAAGGGTCCGGATGCTGCTGCACCAGTTCCCCAAACAATCCCTGTTACGGGTTCACCAGAAACGTCCCGGGAAACAGTCCGCACGGATTCCATGGCCCTGACGATGCGGGAAGATCCGGATATCGGCCCGGCTTTCCTTGAAGTGGTCGAGTCCGGAGACCCTGAAAAACTCCGCAAATTCAATGCTGACCATGCTGCAAATGATCTTCTCGGTGACCAGAAAGGCGGTGTCCGGCGGATATCCGGCTTTCGGCATCTCCGGGAAAAAAATTATCTGACAGCAACGCTGATCAATCACTGCCAGACTGGAAACATCGAATTTCTGGCCACCTATCTCCTGCTGGGCGGGTACAGGGATAAGGGAATTAACAGTGCTGTCGGGGACGCAAACCTGCAAGACGCTACAGACCGAGCATGCCAGATTCTTGATGAGCAGATTCCGGGTTTTTATGCGCAGCATGGCACAAATCTGATGGAAAACCTGAACACCCCCGAGAGCCTTCGCGCTTTCATCGTGAAGCACTGCCGGACTCCCGATGGCCCCGGCCTGATGCCTGTTCTGGGCTGGATGATGACCGAGCCCAAACTGGACTACACGGGCACCCGTGACCAGATCAGGACCCTGTGCAGCCAGTCACGTCCCCTGAGAAGGCTTATCGGAGAAGAAAAGGTTCGCTGGGGTTTTGACCAACGCGTTGCAGCCCTGTGTGATCAGATCCTTTCACCAGTTTCCGAAGCAGCAGCGGCAAAAACCACGGATTTCACAACCAGAATGGTGTTGGCTCTGTAACCGGCCCCTGTTATCACGGGCAGATGATTGGCGTTTTTGATTCGGGGCATGGGGGCCTGACAGTCCTGCAGGCCTTTGAGAGGCACCTGCCGGAGCAGGATTTCCTGTATCTGGGCGATCACGGCCATGCGCCCTATGGCTCACGCTCCCCCGGGGAGATTTTCCACCTGACGCAGAAGGCCGTGGACTGGCTGTTCCAGCAGGGCTGCCGGCTGGTGATTCTGGCCTGCAACACCGCATCCGCCGTGGCCCTGCGCCGCCTGCAGCAGGAGTGGCTGCCTGTGGTGGATCCCCGGCGCCGCATCCTGGGGGTGATTGTCCCCACTGTGGAAGCCGTCACGGGCGTGCCCTGGAAACAGACTGTTCCCGGGGAAAATCCCGCTGGTTCAAAGCTGGTGGCGGCTTTTGCCACACCCCGGACGGTGGAGAGCGGGGCGTTTGTGCGCGAGATCGCCTGCCGCGCCCCCCAGATCCGGGTGGTCCAGCAGGCCTGCCCCAACCTGGCCGCCCGGATCGAGGCCAGTGCCTCCCGTGATGAACTGGATGCCCTTGTGCGGGGATATGCAAAAACCCTGCTGGACCAGACGCAGGGACAGGGGCCCGATACAGTCCTGCTGGGCTGCACCCACTATCCGCTGGTGGAAGACCTGTTCAGAAAAGCCCTGCCACCTGGCACAGCTATCCTGTCCCAGCCGGACCTGGTGGCCGAAAGCCTGAAAGAATACTTACGCCGCTGGCCGGGATTCGGGAGGAACAACAGGGACAGGCGTGAGGGGCATGACACTTCCACCAGCCTGCGAAGCCGGCTGTTCACTACCGGGGACCCAGCCGCCGTTACCCGCTCCGCCAGCCACCTGCTGGGCTGTGAACTGGTTTTCGTCGCCGTCTAAGGGAGGCCCGTAGATGCTCAACCCTGTACGTTGGAGATTCGGCGGCAATGGATATTGTACATAGCCCTTGCCATGCAGACCAGCTATAGTGACACGATCCTCCACAAGATTGCCATCACCATCCCTGCAAAGACCAACAACAACGATTTCGCCACCATTGGCTTTGCGGTAAACTTCCTCAAGCTCGATTCTCATCTCCGGCGGAATGTCGGTTTTCTGTTCTTCCCACCCTGCGGCATAGACGCCATACTGATCTTCCAGGACACGGGCCCTTTTCAGGGCCAGAGTTCTTTCCAGGGCTTTTTTCAGGTCTTTTCTCAACTTTTGTTTCCGGGTTCTTACAGCCTTGGGATTGAGATTGGGTTTTTGCTTTCTTTCCTGACCTGAAACAGGAACGACAGCACCCCAGCGCCGCGCCATGGATGCCCCCAGAGCAGACCTGATAGCCATACCCCGCTCAACCGCCTGTACAGACTCGGACAGGGCAATTGATGAAGAAAGTATTTCCTGCAGTACGGCAGGGGGGATCTGATTGCAGCCCATGGTGATTCTGGGAAGCGCAGCTTCAGGAATATTCTGGTTGGGACCAACCCAGCGGGGGTCATAGGACGTCAGAGGCCGACCCTCAGCGTTGCAGAGGTGCCCCTGGGCATCAAACCGCAAACCTGTTTTTTTTCCCCGGTTTGACCAGAGAACAGCGTCCATCAGTTGGGGACGGCCATTTTCCACATCCGGAAGAAAAGGAACCTGCCGCAACATGCTGAATACGGCAGCATATGGACCTGCATCGAAAAAACGGACTGTACGGGCAAAAATGATGGCTTTTTCCCCAACCTCGTCACATCGTGCATCCCCTTGCGCAAAAACGCGGGTGCAGTCTCCCAGGTTCCCGGTGCTGGCATCGTCATGTGAATGAATCCCGGCGCGCATTCCCACATCACCGCACCTGATAGAATATCCATCAAGGACGCTTTCATTTCCTACCGGAGCACCCTCAAAAAAATCATCGTTATTTTCCTGCCGGACAGTTTTTCCAACAGAAATTTCTCCGGGTGTTCTGATTGTGACCCTGTCACCAAGACCTTCCGTAACGCTGACAGAGCAGCGTTCATCCCCTTCAACCAGAATTTCAACATTGGGATTTACCTTTCCGTGAATCTCGAGCCGGCAACCCTTGACCCGCAGCCTTACTTTTCCGGAACCATCGGGAAGCCCGATATCCCCTATAAATCTGTATGTTGGAAAATCATTCTCGGGATCCCATCCGTTATCTTCATAATCCTTTCTCGAGAATTCGATGACCTTGTCTTCAGACAGAGGGGCATCCAGCTCACGCCTGTATAACAGATCATCCTGTCCTTCCTTGAAGGACCCGGGCAGATTTTTCACTGCAACCGGTGCTTTATTTCCTGAACGTTCTGATTTTCTTCTCCGGTCCATTTTCCAAATCCTCTGCCAGACGCATCAAACTCGTAATGCGCCTTCACAACTATGGTAATTAAATTACAATACCATGAGCGAAAGCAAGAAAAAATTACTTTCATGACGAAAAGATCTATGCCCTGTGGCATAGAAGCAACAGATTTCGGGGTAATCAGGACGGGGCAGGGCGCCCGGACAATCAACGCAGAATAAGTCAGATGACAAGGTTTTCGAGAACCGGCGCGCAGCGTACGTTACAGTACGTGAACACCGGAAGCGCAGAAAACCGAAGTCAGATGGCCATTATCCGTTTGATTTTCCTGGCGCCCTGGTGTCCTCTTTCCCCGCGGACAACAGGAAAGCCACGGCAAGCAGGGGCAGCAGGGCCAGTGCT
>JALYJY010000049.1:0-11833 GCA_030775045.1 Pseudomonadota bacterium
GTCCATGGATGCCGGCCAGCGCCGGGCCATGGCGGACAGGGCCATTCATCACGCCCGGACCAACTTCAACAAGGCCCGCATGTGCGCGGAGACCCTGGCGGTATACCGGGAACTGATGAAAGAGAAAAGCTGATCCATGGCCCGTTCCCAGACGAATTACGCATGCCAGGCCTGCGGGGCCTCGTTTCCCAAATGGGCGGGGAGGTGCGAGGCGTGCGGTGCATGGAACACGCTGGTGGAGGAGGTGGCGGCCGAGGCCATTCCGAAGGGCCTGGGCAAGACGGCAGGAAAATCGTCCGGAAAGCGGCTGGAGTTCGTGGCGCTGACCGGCACGTCGGAGCCGCAGCCGCGCCGCAAGACCGGCATTGGCGAGTTCGACCGGGTGTGTGGCGGCGGCCTTGTGCCCGGCTCGGCCCTTCTGGTGGGCGGTGACCCGGGTATCGGCAAGTCCACCATCCTGCTGCAGGTCGTGTGCGCCCTGGCTCGCCAGGCGCCGGTGGTCTATGTGTCGGGTGAGGAGTCCGCGGACCAGGTGCGCCTGCGGGCCCGGCGGCTGGGGCTGGCCGATGCGCCGGTCCAGCTGGCCTCGGCCACCAGCGTGCGGGACATCGTGGCCTCGCTGGACGGGGCGGAAAGCCCGGCGGTGGTGATCATCGACTCGATCCAGACCATGTATGTGGATACCCTGGACAGCGCGCCGGGCACGGTGGCCCAGGTGCGCACCTGTGCGCAGGAGCTGATCCGTGTAGCCAAGCGCCGGGACATTACGCTGATCCTGGTGGGTCATGTGACGAAAGAGGGTACGATCGCCGGCCCCCGGGTGCTGGAGCACATGGTGGACACGGTGCTGTATTTCGAGGGGGAGCGGGGACACCAGTTCCGCATCATGCGGGCAGTGAAAAACCGGTTCGGTCCCACGGACGAGATCGGAGTGTTCGAGATGACCGAGGGCGGCCTGGTCGAGGTGCCCAACCCGTCCGAGCTGTTCCTGGCCGAGCGCAGCCGGGATACCTCGGGCACCGTGGTGTTCGCGGGTATGGAGGGGACCCGGCCCGTGCTGGTGGAGGTCCAGGCCCTGGTGGCGCCATCGCCGTTGGGCACGCCGCGTCGCGCTGTTGTGGGCTGGGACAGCGCCCGCCTGGCCATGGTGCTGGCAGTGCTGGAGGCCCGGTGCGGCGTGGCCGTAGGGCCCAACGACGTGTACCTGAACGTGGCCGGCGGGCTGAAGGTCAACGAGCCCGCGGCGGATCTGGCTGTGGCCGTGGCCCTGATGTCGTCCCTGACGGGCGAGCCTGCCCCGGCGGATGCCGTGGTGTTCGGCGAGATCGGCCTGTCCGGCGAGATCCGTCCGGTCAGCCAGACGGATATGCGCCTGAAGGAAGCGGCCAAGCTGGGCTTTGCCAGCGCCCTGATGCCCGTGCGCCGCAGCCGTCGGGACGGGGGGAGGGTCCCTGCCGCCCCCCTGCGCACGGTGGAACTGCGCACCCTGCGCGATCTGTTGCCGCTGTTCAAAGGACGGTAGAAGGCAGAGTCTGCGGTGGCCTGTTCCCGGAACATGACTGCACCGACTGCACCGTAACTGCACTGTAATCCCACCATAACTGCACTGTAACTGCACATTAACTGCACCCTTCCGGCAGCAGTGCAGTGGTTAACGTTGCGAGTCCATAAACATTCCTTATCATTTCCATCCCATTGTCATCCCGACCGAAGTCCCGCAAGGGACGGAGTGGAGGGATCTCCGGAAGATTCGCCCACTCCGCTACGCCTCGGTCGGAATGACAGGGAAAGGATTGGGAAAACCCCGGAACCGTACGCACGCTTGCCACCATAAAAAAGACCAAAGTCCTCTTAAAGGAAAATGATAAGGGACCTGCACCGCAGAAAAACCCGTCGCATTCTCCTTGACACAGGTTACGCTGGCACTGGATAATCGGGCCTGG
This sequence comes from Pseudomonadota bacterium, assembly GCA_030775045.1. NCBI lineage: Bacteria > Pseudomonadati > Pseudomonadota > Pseudomonadota bacterium. The sequence goes on from JALYJY010000049.1 coordinate 1,944, forward strand.
AAGGTTGCTGCTGGGTGCGACAGGCTGCATTATCCCCGGGGCCGATAAGAAACTCCCGGGAGCTGTCCCTGCCTGGACCCTGGTCCAGGTATATGGCGCCCACCTGCTTTTGCAGGCCACGGAGGAAATCAACGCCACCGGCCCGTGCGGCACCTTCCGCTTTGGTCCTGATCTGATCAGGCTTCTTGTATAATTTTCCCTGTCATCCTGAGCGAAGCATCCTGAAAGGATGCGCGGTCGAAGGATCTCTTTTTATGAAGGAGATCCCTCCGCTTCGCTGCGCTCCGGTCGGGATGACAAAAAAGGGATCTGGAAGAAATCAGCGGCCCTGCGTGGACGTGCCGGTGATCAGGTCGATTTCCACCGGTGTGCGCTGGCCGTTGATCAGGACAGTGGCGTACACTTTCTCGCCGGCGCGGCGCAGGTCGGCGATGCCCTCATACCCGTTCAGGGCCATGATATTCAGAGCCTTTGTGAAAGCCACCTCATCGGTCATGCCGGCGGGGGCCTGCTGTTCTGCCGGAGGGTAGACCGGCGTTTCTGTTGCCAGGGCCGGAGCGGAAAGCGCCGAAAGAGAGGCTGCAGCCAGAATCAGGGTTTTGGGAAAGCCGGCCATGGGGATCTCCTTGAGGAAGTTCAGGATCAGGCAGGATAGAAAGCCTGTATGGCAAAGAAAAGGCGCATCCCGGAAGATGCGCCCCTGATGGTCGTGAAGACCGGAAGGTCAGGCCGCGGCCCTGGCCTCGGTCCTTTTGGTGATCATGCGCTTGAGGCGGCGGGCCTCGTCGCTCAGGTGGCAGTCCCGGGCGGACAGCAGGAAGGCGTCAATTCCGCCATTGTGCTCGACCGAGCGCAGGCCGCTGGCGGACAGGCGCAGGCGCACCGGACGACCCAGGGATTCGCTCATCAGCGACACTTCGCGCAGGTTGGGGATGAAGCGGCGGCGGGTCTTGTTGTTGGCGTGGCTGACGTTGTTGCCAAACTGTACACCCTTGCCTGTAACGGCGCAGCGGCGGGCCATGGTATGCTCCCGATCAAATAGTGCTTTTGCGTCAAAACGCGAAGTGGCTATATAGGTGGTCAGGCACAGAAAAGTCAACACCCTGATACAGGGACTATTCCGCCCATGACCGACCACAGCCTCCTTCCGCCGGTTCTGGGCGTGGACCGCTCCCTTCTGGGGCAGCGCTGGCACCAACCCCCGGTGGACGACCGGGCTGTTGCGGCCATGGCCCGGACCCGCAGCCTGCCCGAGATTGTCGCCCGCATCCTTGTCCGGCGTGGCGTTGCCCTGGAGGAGGCGGACAGTTTCCTGAACCCCTCGCTGCGGGCCTGTCTGCCCGATCCCTCCCACCTGAAAGACATGGACGCGGCTGTGGCCCGCCTGGTCCGGGCTGTGGAGGGGAACGAGAGTGTCGCGGTTTTTGCCGACTATGATGTGGACGGGGCCACATCGGCCGCCCTGCTGGCCCGCTGGTTCCGGGCCGTGGGTCGCCCCTTGCGGATCTATGTTCCCGACCGCCTGAAGGAGGGGTATGGTCCCAATCCCCGGGCCATGGAGACCCTGCGGACCGAGGGGCACAGCCTGTGTGTGACCGTGGATTGCGGAACCACGGCCTTTGAGGCGCTGGACGCGGCGGCGAGGGTCGGGCTCGATGTGATCGTGCTGGACCATCACCTGGCCGGGGAGGGGCTGCCCCCCGCTGTGGCCGTCGTCAATCCCAACCGGCTGGACGAGACAACGCCGCTGCGCCAGATCGCCGCGGTCACGGTGACATTTCTCATGCTGGTGGCCCTGAACCGGGCGCTGCGGCAGAAAGGCTTTTTTGCAGGCAGGGCCGAGCCGGACCTGCTGTCCCTGCTGGATCTGGTGGCCATTGGTACGGTGTGTGACGTGATGCCCCTGACCGGGCTGAACCGGGCCCTGGTGGCGCAGGGGCTCAAGGTCCTGGCGCGGCGGGGTAACGCAGGCCTGGCGGCGCTGGCCGACCTGGGGCGGCTGGACCAGGCACCGGAGGCCTGGCATGCGGGCTTTGTCTTTGGCCCCCGAATCAATGCCGGGGGCAGGGTGGGGGGCTGTGACACCGGTGCGCGGCTTCTGGCCACGGACGACCCTGTGCTGGCTGGCTCTCTGGCGCGGGAGCTGGAGGACAGCAATGCCCTGCGCAAGGAAATCGAGCACCAGGTATACGCCGAGGCCCTGCCGCAGGCGCAGGCCTTGGTGGACCGCGGAGACCTGCATCTCGTGGTGTCGGGGCAGGGCTGGCACCCGGGCGTGATCGGGATTGTGGCCGGACGCCTGAAAGAGCGTTTCCGGCGCCCTGCAAGCGTTATTGCTGTCAACGATCAGGGAGTTGGCAAGGCTTCGGCCCGGTCTGTGCGGGGGATTGACCTGGGGGCTGCCATCCTGACCGCGCGGCGGCAGGGGCTTTTGCTGGCTGGCGGCGGGCACGCCATGGCAGCAGGATTTACGGTGGAGGCAGACAGGATCGGGGCCCTGTCGGCCTTTCTGTCCGCGGAAATTGCCACGCGATCGTCCGGCGTTGTATCTGCCGCCGTGGCCGAGGTAGATGGAATTGTTTCTCCCGCAGGAGCAAACGCGGACATGGTCAACGCCCTGGCTGGCCTCGGGCCTTTTGGCGCCGGCCACCCCGAGCCGCGCCTGGCTGTGCCGGACATGCGCGTGGTGCGCAGCGATATGGTGGGTGCGGGGCATGTGCGCTGTATGCTGGCCGGACCCGACGGAAGTCGCCTGAAAGGGATAGCCTTCCGTTGTGCCGATACCCCGCTGGGAGAAGCCTTGCTGAACGGCCGGGGCAGGGTGATGCACCTTCTGGGACAGCTGAAAATGGACCGCTTCCGCGGCGCTGATGAGGTCCAGATGGTGGTGGAGGACGGAGCTTTTGCTGCCTGAGAACTGGCGTCCCCAACGGGATTCGAACCCGTGTTACCAACGTGAAAGGCTGGTGTCCTAGGCCTCTAGACGATGGGGACAGCGGACGCACAGTTAGACGGGTTGCCAGGGAAAATCAAGGGCCTTTGCCGGTTTTTCTGCAAAGGATTATCAGGCAATAATATCCGGCAGCAGCATGGCTTCCACGCGGGCGATGCGGTCTTTCAGGTCCAGCTTGCGCTTTTTCAGGCGCTGGAGCTGGAGCTGGTCGACCACGGCCTGCGTGGACAAGTGCGCGATGGCGTCGTCCAGGTCGCGGTGTTCGACCTTGAGGCGTTCCAGCTTGTGTCTCAGCGCTTCCTGTGAGTCCATGGCCCGGGAACCGGTTGTTGAAGCAAGGGGGCATAATACCAGAACGGGAGGTGTTTTGCACCTCCCGTTCCGGCGTATGGCGTCTGTCTTTATATCTGTTACGGCTTTGTGGCCTGGTTGCTGCAGCCTGCCACAGTCGTGATCCTGGAGAACCGGAACCTATTGAGGCATACTTCTTTGGCAGTTGCGTCGGGATGGAATTCTTCGATGAGTCCCCGTAATCCTGTTTCCGTGTCTTCCAGCAGTTGAGCTTTCCGGGCCTCTGTAACCGGGTCATCAGTTCCTGCAGCGCAGACAACATCGTTCAGGGCGGTTATATGCCCATTGACAGTCTGCAGGAAATTATCGCCTTTATCACCGCAAAGAATCCTTGCTTTTATTTTCGGACCACTGTTCTTTGGTATTTGTCCAGCGAGCGTCTTCAGTGCGCCATTGGCTGCGTTTTCGTAGGCACTGGTTGCATTGCTCACCAGACCCCGTCCGGTTGCGGGCCAGCCGTTGCTCCATGTGAAGTTTTCAGGAGTCAGGGGGGCCTGCCCCTGTGCTTTCTGCTGTGCGCTGGCCTCGCTGATAATGCGGGCAGCGCTGGCCAGATCCGCCAGGGTGTCTGCGGCAGTGGTGCTTGTTTTAGGCGCCATGACTGTGTTCAGTCCGGCCTGGACGCTTTCGATGATGCGGTCCCTGCTGGATCTGGCTTTGGTCACCGGAGCCTTTACAGCGGCAGGTGGCTGTTTCGCCGGGGTTTTGACATCAGGATGGGGAGTGTTGGTTTTGCTGGCAGGTGCGTCGGGTGTGGGGATGAGGTCTGCCTCTGTTTGTGCTCCTGTCCCCTGGTCAGGGTCGGGGCCTGATTTCCAGAGATACAGACCAGTGAGAAGGAGGGCAGTCACAAAAACCAGTTTTCCCCAATTTCTGGTAAAAACCCCGGGTTGTTTTGACGGTGCGGGAGGCTGTGGCCGGACTGCGGCGGGGAGATTGGCAGGCGGCTGTGCAGCAGGCGGAACGACCGGAGGCTGTGGGGGTACAGCGGCCTGGGGTGTGAGAGGTGCGGCGGCGGCGGCAACTGCCGGAGCAGCAACGGGGGGCGCCGCGACGGGCACGGGGGCCTGTGCAATGGCAGGTGCGGCAGCTTTTGGTGCGGATTTTTTCCGATCCAGAAGCCCTGCGACAGGGCTTACGAACCATTTCGCAAATCTTCTGAAGCGGCTTTCAGGGCGCCGGGGCAATCCACTGGTATAGAGGTTCGCAGGTTCGTCAATGGACAGATCAGCGGGCCTCTGGATGTTGGGGGCTGTGATTTCGTCGTCGACTGCAACCACGACCGAAGCGTTGGGATCTGTGGCCTGGCTACCGGTAAGTGTGATCTCGTCCAGCCCAGTAGCAGCGGCATCATTTTTCGGAGCATCTGCAGTCATGGAAAGCCTCTTTCTTTCATCCCGTTGTTCCGGCCGTTGTTCCGGTCAGGCATTATAATCTGCAAAATTTGCAAATAATTCACCAATTTGTCATATCAGTCTTTTTTGGCCGGTGTTCCTGTGATTCTGCGCTGTTTCCTTTTCCTGCTGTCATGCCTGTTGTCCTGTCATGCCGTTTCTGCGCAGGCGCAGGGGTTCACGCCCTATCCGGCCAGTCCGGGGGACCAGCTTCTGGTGGTCAGTGTTGCTGACCAGGCCATCCGCCTGTACCGCCAGGGGTTCCTGATAAAGGCCTGGCCTGTATCCACATCCCGCTTTGGCACGGGCAGCGCGGAAGGAAGCCTGCAGACTCCCCTGGGGGTTCATGTGGTCCGGAAGAAAATCGGAAAGGGCGTCCCCCCCGGCACCTGGTTTGTGGCGCGCGGGAATACCGGGCGTCTGGCTCCCATAATCACAGATGACCGGCCGGCGGACCGGGACTATGTCACCAGCCGCATCCTGTGGCTGAAAGGGCTGGAGCCCGGAAAGAACCAGGGCCCCGGCGTGGATTCGTGGGACCGGCTGATCTATATCCACGGCACGGCCGAGGAGGGCCGGATCGGCCGTCCTGCCTCCCGCGGATGTATCCGCATGCGCAATGCGGATGTGATTGAACTGTTTGACCTGGTGGAGGAGGGGACGGTTGTCGATATTCGGGAGTAGGGCGTTTCCCTGTAAATTTTCATTGTCATTCTGGGCGTAGCGAAGAATCTTTCTTTGCTGCAGAAGGTAAAGATCCTTCAGTTGCTCCACTCCTTCAGGATGACAATCCCGCTTTCTGTTACCCCTTCACCCGCGTCTCCACCACCCATTCGGTAAAGGGAAGGCTGGAGGTGAAGGCAGGGGAGTTGGCATTCAGGATGTGGATGCTTCTGTCATCGCCCTCGATGGTGAAATCCTGGACCAGTTGCCGTGTCCGGGTGTTCAGCAGCTGGGCCCGGATGCCGGGCCGGCCCCACTGGCTGAATTTTGAGGCGTCCAGATTCCGGGCCATGGCAAAGGCGTGTCTGATCAGGGTTTTTTTGCGGTACTTGCGCATTTCCTCCAGCGCAAAGGTGCGGAAATTGAAGGAATTGCGCAGGAACAGTTCAGCCTGCCAGCGCAGGATGGTGGCCATTTCAGTCAGGCTGAAGCCGCCGAAGCCATGATAGTTTTCCCGCCAGAAGGCCGGCATGGCTGTGGGGCCGATGCGGATGCTGCCGTCTGCGCCGATGGCGAACTGGACGCCCAGAAAGGGTTTACGCATATCGGGCACCATGTACAGCAAGGTGCGCAGGGGCCTGTCCGTGCCGGTATAGTTCAGGTACACGCCCTTGAACGGCAGGATGGTGTAATCCAGCCCGAAGCCGAAATCATGGGCAATATTGCTGGCGTACAGGCCGGCGCAGTTGATGACCATACCGGCCTCGAAAACAGTATTGCCCGCCAGGATACGGTTGCCGGAGAGGCGCCTGCGGTAAGGCATGCCGGTCAGGATCCGGATGCCGCTGTCCTGCAGCCGGCCACGCAGGTGCAGGCAGATCTCCAGCGGGTCCACAGTCGATGTGGTGGGGGAGAGCAGGGCGTACCGGTGGGTACGGACGTTGGGCTCGATCTCCGTGGCGGCCTGTTCGTCAATGATTTTTACCGGAACGCCGTTGACGTCACCGCGCCGTTTCAGTTCGTGCAGGCCGGTGATCTCGCTCTCGTTCCTGGCCACGACCAGCTTCTGGCAGCGGTTGAGCTTCAGCCCGTGTTCGTCACAATACGCGTGCCAGATGCGGTTGCCGTCCCGGCAGAACCGGGCCTTGAGGGAGTCAGCGGAATAGTAGAAACCTGCATGCAGGACGCCACTGTTGCGCCCGCTGGCGTGGCGGCCCACGTCCGGTTCCTTTTCCAAGATGGTGATCGAGGCGTCCGGATACCGGACCTTCAGCGTTTGGGCCATGCCCATGCCGATAATGCCGCCACCGATGATGAGAAAGTCAGGATTTTTCATCCGTTTCTCCCTGTCTTTCCACCCGCAGCCGGGCCCAGTATTCCAGACGTTTGCGGATCTCACGCTCAAAACCCCGCTCGACCGGCTGGTAGAACTTCTGCCGCTCCATGCCTTCCGGAAAGCAGTCCTGGCCGGAAAATGCATCCGGCGCGTCGTGGTCGTACTGGTATCCCTTGCTGTAGCCCAGGTTTTTCATCAGCTTTGTCGGTGCGTTCAGGATATGCATGGGCGGCATGAGGGATCCCGTCTCCCGCGCGGCCCGGGTGACAGCTGTATACGCATTGTATGCGGCGTTCGATTTGGGGGCTGTGCCCAGATAGATGACGCACTGGGCCAGCGCCAGTTCTCCCTCTGGCGTTCCCAGGCGCTCGTACGCTTGCCATGCGGCAATGGCCTGGAGCAGGGCATCCGGATCGGCCAGGCCAACATCCTCGACTGCGAAACGGGTCAGCCGCCGGGCGATGAAATTGGGATCCTCGCCCCCCGCCAGCATGCGGGCCAGCCAGTACAGGGCCGCGTCGGTGTCCGAGGAGCGCAGGGATTTGTGCAGGGCGGAAATGAGGTTGTAGTGCCCCTCCTGCGCTTTGTCATAGAGGGGCGCGCGTCGCTGGACCGCCGCGGCCAGGGCGGCTGTATCGAAGGGGGCAGTGTCAGCGGGCAGCAGGAACAGCTCCTCCGCCATGTTGAGGATATAGCGCCCGTCACCGTCGGCCATGGCTTTCAGGGCGTCCCGGGCTTCGGGCGTCAGGGGCAGTGAGCGACCTGTTTCCGCCTCGGCCCGCTGCAACAGGGTATCCAGGGCTGTGTCCTCCAGCCGCTTCAGGACAAGGACCTGGCAGCGGGACAGCAGCGCGCCGTTCAGCTCGAACGAGGGATTTTCCGTGGTCGCGCCCACCAGGACCACCGTTCCGTCCTCCACATACGGCAGAAAGCTGTCCTGCTGGGCACGGTTGAAGCGGTGGATCTCGTCCACAAACAGCAGGGTACCCTGACCCGCCTCCCGGCGCTGTCTCGCCCGGTCGAACACCTTGCGCAGGTCTGCCACGCCGGAAAACACAGCGGACAGGGGCTCGAAATGCAGGCTGGTGTGCTGCGCCAGCAGGCGGGCGATGGTGGTTTTACCGCAGCCCGGCGGACCCCACAGGATCAGGGACGACAGCCGTTTCGCCGCGATCATGCGCCCCAGCGGGCTGTCGGGCCCCAGGACATGATCCTGCCCCACCACGTCCGCCAGCTTCTGCGGGCGTAGCCGGTCCGCCAGCGGGCGGGACGGGGCAGGGACATTGTCGAAAAGGCTGGCGTTCATGATCCGGGTTCGTTTACATCCTGTTAAGTGTCAATGCCTTATGGTCTGTCAGGAACTGACAGGAGGATACCCGTGACAGAGGATTCCGGTACAGAAAAAAGATCAGACCCTGAGGCCGACAGGGAGTGGCTGACAGACCAGCTTGAAACCCTGTGGCGGGATGTTATGCGGTTGGGGAAAGCTGGGAATCTGCCGCCGGAGACAGTCTTGGATACGTTGGGATCTTTTGCAAGAACCTGGAAAATGCTTCAGGGACATGTCTTGAAGTATGGCCTGAAGCCCGTTGCGCTGGAGGATGTGGATGTCCCACGCGAAAGCCTCCGTGCGGGACTGTCCGCCATTCTGGAGCTGGAACAGACTTCTGCCCTGCAGGCCCTGCAGGGGGTGTCCGTGCTGGAAGGGCAAGACTTCCTGGAAGCTGCAGGCAGGGCTGGAATGGCGGTCAAGGCCCATATTCTGCAGCAGGTTCGGGGTATTTCAAAGGTCTTTTCTCTCGAAATTACAGGCAATGCCGTGAAGGCAGAGCAGACAGCCCGGCTTTTGTCCGGGATTTACGAAAAGGCTGCAGGAATGAAAATGTCTTCTGCCATTGCAGCAGAGAAGGCAGGCTCTGGCAAGTTGCGGGATCTGTGTTTTGCTGATGCCCTTTCATTCCTGAGGGATGCCGGCGCCCTGCGGAAAAGCCTGGGTGAAACGGCACTGACCCTGCAGGCTATGGCGGGAAAAGACATGAATGGCCTGCGACAGGTGGTTTCGGCAGTCAGGAATTCACCAGGTGCACACAGCGCACAGCGTTTCCTGGCTGAGTATGAGATCCGCCATGGTACCTTTGATGTTGTTGACGTGGCGGGGCCTGTCGTTGAGGCGCCGCCGGGAGCTATTGTGTTTCATCTCCGGGCGTGATGATCCATGACCTCTGATACCGGTATTGTGAAAAATTCAGGCGTAGAACAGGCCAGAGCCTTTCTGGACAAAAACCTGGAAAGCCTGTGGCGTAATTTCCAGGAGGCTGCCGTGGAAGGAGCTGTGGATATGGCCCTGCAAAAACTTGAAAAGCTTGCCAGGGCCTGGACAGAGCTTCAGGATCTGGTCAAAAAACACAGCCTGCCGCCGGCCATGCTGGAAGACAAGGGCATTTCAGGCACAGAAATCCGCGGGTGGTTTTGCAGCATTCTGAAACAGGAAATAACCTGTTCTGTTGATGATCTGCGGAAAATTCTCTCCATGGAGGGAGCAATGTTTCTGACCTGTGCAGAAATGGTGGAAGACCCTGTGGAGAGGGCCAATTCCCTCCGTCAGAGAGTCTGCAAAATCCGTTCTGATCTGGATCTGGAGTCTGTAACGGCAGCGGATACAGGATATGCAAGAGGGGTCCTCTCTGTCCTGCGGGATGACATTTATGAAAAGGCTGCCAGGATATCCCTGTCTCTGGCGAGCGAAATCAGTGCAGAAAAAGGAACTGGTAACGGCAGGTTCCTGTGGCTGTTCGGCTGTGGTCTGGACTGGCTGGAAAAGGTCAATGCAGGCCGTAAAAACAGGGACCAGACAGTTCTGGGGCTGGAAGATATTTTCGGAAACCCGGAAGACCTGCGCCAGTTCTCTGAACGCATCGGAAGGGATCCCTGGGCGCAGGAGCAGCTGGACGAATTCCGGGCCAGTCTCAGGAAAACTGAAGAAGAGCCGGCTTCTGATGCCGCTGTTCTTGTCCCTGCAGCCTGAATTATCCCCGCACCACGGTTGTCAGAACATGATTGCCCCGGCGGATACTGAAGGTCCAGCGTTTCTGCGGGGCTTTCATCAGGTCGGTCAGGCCGGCCACGGTGTCGGCTTTCTGTCCATTGACAGCTTCCAGGATATCGCCCGGCTGCAGGCCCAGATGGTGCGCGG
>JALYJY010000049.1:11843-12592 GCA_030775045.1 Pseudomonadota bacterium
GGCTACGGCGAACACGGCCACCCCGGCGGCTTCTGACTCCAGCCGCAGCTCGTCCGCCACGGCGGGGGACAGGTTGGCTATGGCTGCGCCCGACAGGGGATGATTCCCCTTCAGCGTGCGCAGATCGCGGGGCGGGTCTTCTGGCGGGGCGATCAGCGGAATGACTACGTCTACCGGCTGGCCCTTGCGCAGGACCTTCAGCGTGGCTGTCTGGCCCAGCGGCAGGGTGGCAATGCGGAAGCGCAGGGTGCCGATATCATCCACGGGATGGCCGTTGATGGCGGTCACTACGTCGCCGATTTTCAGTCCCGCTGCCTTCGCCGGGCTCCGGGCATGGAGGGTATTCACCAGAACACCAGCCGGGCGGGACAGGCTCAGGGACGCGGCGATATCAGGGGTGACAGGCTGGCCCTCGACGCCCATCCAGGGGCGGACGATTCTGGTTTTTCCACCCTGCACATCCTGGAGAATGGTGCGCACCATGTTGGAGGGAATGGCAAAGCCGATGCCCAGCGATCCACCGGTGCGGGAGTAGATGGCAGAGTTGATCCCCGCCAGCTTTCCCTTCATGGACACAAGTGCCCCGCCCGAGTTTCCGGGATTGATGGCCGCGTCGGTCTGGATGAAAAAGTTGAAATCGCTGACGCCCACTTCCGTCCGCGCCAGGGCCGAGACGATGCCGCTGGTCACCGTCTGGCCCACGCCAAAGGGGTTACCGATGGCCAGTACCAGGTCGCCCACTTCCAGAT
>JALYJY010000050.1 GCA_030775045.1 Pseudomonadota bacterium
CTGCCGAATATGTACGGTGCTCTGTCTGCGGTGTGGTGACGGCCCAGCCCCGGTTCATTGTGTTCTGGTCGGTGGTCAGCTTCCTGCTGGTCAGCCGGCGCAAGGGCATTCAGGGCGTGTTCTGCCGCGCCTGCGCTGACCGCCAGGCACTGCGCTCCAGCTTTTCCACATGGATTTTCGGATGGTGGGCCATTCCCCGGGGACCGTTCATCGCGCTGGACGCCCTGCTGCGCAACCTGATGGGCGGGGACCAGCCGGTGTTTGACAACGTGGATGTGCTGATCCGCCAGGCGCGGGCCTTTGCCGCCCACGGGCGCAGGGGACTGGCCCGGACCCTGGCGGAAACGGCCCTGCGTATGGCCCGGGATCGGCGGCAGGTGGCCGAGGTCATGGGTGTCCAGGCTGGCCTTGGTCCCGGAAAGCCGGTGCGGATCCAGGATCGCTGGCGCCTGTCGGGCGGCATGGCGTTCCATCTCCAGTTTCTGCCGTTGATGGGGCTTCTGCTGGCCTGCCTGTATGGCCTGTCCATTCCCGTCTCCATGCTGTGGAAGGGCCTGGGGGACAGGTCAGCCGTCCAGGCTGTGGCTGTTCCCCGACCCGGCGAGGTCTGGCACGTCACCGCCGACAATACAGAGATCCGCTCCGGCCCCACCCTGTTCCACCCTGAGGTGGCGCGGGTGGCCCGCTATACCACGGCCGTCATTCTGCCGGGGCATCCGGACGATGTACTGCAGAAGGTGGGTATCACGCCCTGGGGGCCGGTGTATATCGAGCGGGCCTGGCTGGCGCCGGGGGAGGGGACGGGCGCCTGGCGGGCGGCATGCCGGGAAAGCCCGGCGCAGCTTCCGGCAGTGCCGGCCATTCTCCAGCGCTCATCCTTCGGGATGGGCAACCTGCGGATCGAGAACCGCCTGCCCCGCGATATCCTGCTCAAGGTCCGGGACGGACAGGGGGACACGGTCCTGACCCTGTACCTGCAGAAAGGGGTATCCACCACAGTGTCTGGCATGCCCCCCGGTGATTTCAGTGTGCTGTATGCCACAGGGCAGGGGTTCAGCAGCCGCTGCGCCATTTTCATGGACGCCATGGAGACTTTCCGGGCGCTGGACCAGGTCAGCATCCCCAATGTTTTCCCGGGGCAGGAGGGAGTCCCGGCCATTTTCCTTTCCGTCACACCGGAGCGGGCCGAACCCGTGCCCGGCAACCGCTTCATCCACGACGGGCAGTAAGACCAACGGCTGTATGAATGGTTTCATAAGAAAACCGTTGGTCTCCAAGCCGACCGGCGAGGCGGCGGTCCATGCCGCCGAAAGCCATGTGAATGGGCAAGCCAACTCACAGGGCCACGGGTATAAGCGGTCAGGCTGCCTGCGGAATACGGAGGCGGGGAGTAACAGGAGCAGCTGCACGCTCTGGTTCCGCGGCAAGAAAGGCCCTGACAGTTCTTTCATTGGCCTCCCTGAAATTGGGAACCGCCCAGGGGTCTCCTGGTCTGCAGCCAAGAGAGCCACCAACGTACAATCCCGCCCCGACCCGGCCATCCACCTGCGCCAGTGTTCCATCCTCTTTCACACGGATATGGCCCTGTTGCCACAGGGAGTCCAGTACCGGATCCCGCATCCGGCCGTCCGGCCTGACCAGAGTTCTGGCATAAGGGGAGCAGCAGATGGCCATATCTGCTTCCCGGTAAATCTCTGTTCCGTCCGGGGTCCTGATCCGCAGGCCCACCCCCGGTTTGCCGGAGTCCTGGAAGGAGGGGGTCTGGATCAGCGTGATAACCTCACCCTTTACCCTTTTGATCTGTCGTGACCGGAGAAGGGCCGCATCTTCCGGGCGCATCGGATGGCTGCGCAGCTGGAGCAGCTCTTCAGCCACCGGAGCAAAAAAGGGACTGTCCATCCGGTCTTTCAGGCGGGCCAGGACATTGTAGGGGGAAAAGCCCTGTGCCGTTGCGGTCTGGATCTCCATGGCCAGAAGCTGCAGGATCTGGTCCCGCGCCGGGGGAGCGCCTTTCAGGACACGTCCGGTCAGGTGCTGGAGGCGATAGTTCTTTCCGCCGTGGGCTGCCGCAAACTGTGCCGGTGTACGGGTCCACAGGGGGAAAAGGCGGGGACGGGCCACCAGAAGGATTTCTCCCTCATATCCCCGGCGCTTCAGCTCGCGCAGCGCATCAATGGTCGAGCTGCCTTCACCGATCAGGGCCACGGTTTTCCAGGACTGTTCCACAGATCTGTCAACTTCTGCGCAGGCCAGGGCTGTCGGGCTGGCGTACGCGCGGCGGGATCCGGCGGACAGGTCATCCTCCTCCATGCGCAGGGCCAGGTCCGACGGCGCATGACCCATGCAGAAAAAGACTGTATCATGATCATGCTGGCGTCCATCCGCATCGGTGATCCGCCACCCTTGGCCGGAAGGATGAAGCGCGACGTTTGCTACCCGGTGCTGGCGAAAGGAAACACCGGGCTGTGCCAGAAGTGTCTGCGCCAGATCCTTCAGATGCTCTTCGTAAAGGCCACGGGGCGTATGATCCAGAGGTCCATAGCGATATCCACGGGCACGGAGCCATTCCTGATAACGGCGGCCCATTTCAGCTGGCGGTTCATTCAGGAAAAAGGTTCCGTGCGGATCCTTGAAGGCCACACCTTCTCCGAATGGGTTGCGGCTGAATACCTGGGCTCCCCTTCCAGCCTTCACAAGTTCTGAAACCAGATCAACCGCCGCAAATCCGCCGCCGACAACAGCAATACCCATCATTTTCCCCATTTTCTGGTGCCAGGATCATAGTGGAAAACAATGCTTTCATAAAAATGCATTTTTTGCATGAATCAGGGAATCCTGGCAGGCCGCTCGCCCTGATTCCTGTTGCAAGTCCGGGGCGGGCTGTCCCATACATGTCCGGCACAAGAAGACAGAGGATCGCCATGACCCTTCCCGTACCTGACAGCAAAAGCCTGTACTTCGTTCCGCTGGGCGGTTCGGGTGAGATCGGCATGAACCTGAACCTGTACGGCCATGCGGGCAAGTGGCTGATGGTGGATCTGGGCATCACCTTTGCCGACGATACTATTCCGGGGGTCGAGGTGATCCTGCCCGACCCGGCGGCCATCGAGGCATGCCAGAAGGACCTGGCCGGCATCGTGATTACCCACGCGCACGAGGATCACATCGGGGCGGTGGGGTACCTGTGGCCGCGCCTGAAATGCCCTGTGTATACGACGCCCTTTGCAGCGGAGGTCCTGCGCGGCAAGCTGGAGGAGAAGGAATTCGGCCGCAAGGTCCCCATCCGGGTGGTGCCCGTGGGCGGGCGCTTCAGTGTGGGTCCGTTTGATCTGGAGATGATCGGCCTGACTCACTCGATCCCCGAGCCCACGGCCCTGGCCATCCGCACCCCCGCCGGTACAGTGCTGCACACGGGAGACTGGAAGCTGGACGACACGCCTCTGGTCGGAAAGGTGACCGACGTGGACACCCTGAAAAAGGTGGGTCAGGAAGGCGTCCTGGCCATGGTGTGCGACTCCACCAACGCGCTGGTGCCGGGAAAGTCGGGGTCCGAGGATGACGTGCGGCGTGAGTTGCTGCGCCTGTTCCCGACCCTGAAAAACCGCATTGTAGTGACCTGCTTTGCCACCAACGTGGCCAGGGTTACCAGCATTTTTGAGGCAGCGCACCGCAGCGGACGCCAGGTGGCACTGGTGGGCCGGTCCCTGTGGCGCCTGCACGAGGCGGCGCGGGCCACCGGCTATATCCATGATCTTCCCCCGCCGCTGGAGCCTGCGGACGCCGCCTTTCTGCCCCGGGACAGGGTGGTTCTGGTCTGTACGGGCAGCCAGGGGGAGCCGCGCGCCGCCCTGACCCGCATTGCCTTTGATGACCATCCCGAAATCGTGCTGGAGGAGGGGGACACGGTCATCTATTCCTCGCGCGAAATTCCGGGCAATGAAAAGGCCATCGGTCGCGTCCAGAATGCCCTGAGCCAGCTGGACGTCAATATCATCACATCCCGGGATGCGGCGATCCATGTGTCGGGTCACCCGGCGCGGGACGAGCTGGTCCAGATGTACCAGTGGATCCGGCCGCAGACAGCCATTCCGGTGCACGGGGAATACCGCCACCAGGCCGAGCATGCGCGACTGGCGGCAGAATGCCAGGTGCCCCACACGATCGTGCCGCAAAACGGCAGTGTGGTGCGTCTGGCTCCCGGAAAGCCGGAGATTGTGGATACAGTACCCACGGGCCGCCTGTGCCTGGACGGGACGCGGATCGTGCCCCTGGACTGGCATTCGGTCCGCAACCGCCAGCGCATGATGCACAGCGGCGCCGTGGTGGTCAGCCTGGTCATGAACCGCAAGGGAAAGCTGATGGCCGATCCCCAGGTCTCTGCCATGGGACTGGACGGGGCCGAGCCGGAACACGATGTGATGGTGCGCGCGGCGCGGGCCGCCACACAGGCGCTGGACAAGCTGCCCTCCATCATCCGGGAGGATGACGACACAACAGTCCAGGAAGCGGTGCGCGTGGCCGTTCGCCGGGTCTTTACCGACTTCCAGGGCAAGAAACCCCTGACCCAGGTGCAGATTATAAGAGTCTAGGGCCATGAATCCGTACATCGCCATCGGCACATACCTGGTCATCTGGTGGACGGTGATCTTTGCTGTGCTGCCCTGGGGGTTGCGACGGGACGAGGCGCCGGTTCCGGGCCAGGATCCGGGAGCGCCGTCCAATCCCCGCCTGGGGCTGAAGCTGGCTGTCACCACCCTGATCTCGGCCGTGGTATGGGGGCTGCTGGCCTTGGCGTACTGGTTTAGGGAGTATGGTTCATGAAGGGGTTGCGGAAAATCCTGGTGGTCCAGCCCCTGGCGGGTATCGGGGACATGGTCTGGCATGTGCCCCACCTGCGTGCCCTGCGCCGCCATGCAGGGCCTGACGCGCAGATTGTCCTGCTGGTCAAGGCCCGGACGCGGGCCGATATGGTGTTTCTGGATGATCCTGTGATCGACCGGGTGATCTGGATGGACCGCGACGGCCTGAATGCAGCCAGAGGGGGGGTATTGACCCTGGTCCGGCGTCTGCGGCAGGAAGCCTTTGATGCAGCCTTTGTCCTGCACCGCAGTCCACGCTATGCCATGGCTGTCTGGCTGGCCGGCATTCCGCGGCGATACGGGTATGGACTGAAGGCGGCCCAACGCTGGTTTCTGAACAGGGGCGGGCCCTTTCCTGTTGCGCCGCCGCCGTCCGGCGGCATATGGACCCCGGCCGATATCGTCGGCCAGGCCAATGCCCTTGTGGCCCGACTGGGGCTGGAGATGCGGGACGAGGATGTTTTTCTGCGGCCTTCTCCCGCAGCCCTGGCCCGCGTCCGCGAAAAACTTGCCCCGCTTCGGGGCCAGCCCGTAGTGGCCCTGGGAATCGGCAGCTCGGAGCCGTTCAAGCAATACGGTGCGGAGCGCTTTTCCGCCCTGGCCCTGGCGCTGGCGGATCTGGGATGGCGTCATTTTCTTCTGGCAGGCGGTCCGCAGGAACAGGGGATCGTCGATGCCATCATACAGGCCATGAAAGCGGTGCCCGGCACGGAAGTCCTGTCAGCCTGCGACTGGCCGGTGTCGGACGTGATCGCGGCCCAGAGCCTGTGCCAGGGGTTCGCGGGCAACGACACAGGGTTTCTGAATACCTCGGCCGCGCTTGGTATACGATCCGTGGGCCTGTTCGGCGGCACAAGGCCCCTGACCCACTCCCGCTTCATTATCCCTGTGGTTCCGGACGGTGGATATGAACAGAACGGCGGCATGACCCGCATCGACCCGCGCCTGGCCGCTGCAGCCCTGGGTCCGCCATCCCCGTTCATATCCTGTTAATCTTTGTCTGGCAGGATCAGGACAACTGTATTTTCTGCGCGAAAGGCAAGGGCCATGGCAGATCATAGCAAGAAACCGGGCATTCTGTGGCAACTTGCGGTGCCTGTGAGATTTTTGCTGTGGTTCCCGAAAAAAATGTTGCAGCACAAGCGCCTTGTCGCTGTTGCTGCAGCTGTCGCTGCATTCCAGCTGATCCCCTCGCCTGATTACCGGGCAGGCAGGAAGGCAGAGGAAGCCGCGGCAAGAGGCGAGAAGGTCAAGGTCAGTCCCCTGAAACAATCGACAGAAGACGCAGCAGCGTCATTCAACAAGCAGGCAGGCACATTTGCAAAAGACATTGCGGATCCTGACGCTTCGTCTTCGGCGGTGGCACAAGCCCCTGTCGTCATGACAAAAGCCGAAGCTGTAATCAGGGCCCAGAGCGTCCTGAACCAGCTGCAGAAAGATATTGCAGGCACAAAAATTCTGGGCAAGGGCAGACAGCAGAATGTTCTGGCTGCCTATGACGCGGCCCTGAAAGCCGGAAAGACATCCGGCCCGGCAATCGAGAATGGAGAGGCTCTGGCCAGGGAGGCCAAAACAGTCCTGTTCAGGCTTGACGACCTTACCAGGGCAGCCACCAGAGGAAGCAGTCCGGTAACTCCCGGAGACCTGAAATGGCATGGGCGCCGCCTGGATCCCAAAACCCTGTCCGGGATTGCCGGAAACGCCCATTTCGTCGCTGAAAACACGGTGCTGGCCAAGGCGATGGCGCTCATAGCCAGGGTTGCCACCGGTGGCAATGGAACCTATGTGCAGCCAGTCTGTGCAGAACACAGAACGCTGGCGGGCAGTATTAACGGGCTGACGGCTGCTGTAAAACAGGCTGCGCAGGCAGGGCTGATTAAACCTGATAAAGAGACAGGCCAGAAAGTCGACGAACTGGCCCGACAGGCAAAGGGTTGTGCGGAAAATAATGCTTCGGGTAATCCGTATATCACGATCCGAAGGTAATGGCGGTCCCCGGCACAGGGTTCACCGGGCGGAACCGGACTTTTTTCTTTCCCGGGGCCTGCCTGTTCCATTCCGTCGTCAACTCTGCTGAAGGAAGAGAAAACCCGCGTCTCCTCCCTTACTGTCATCCCGGACAAGCGCAGCGCGATCCGGGATCCAGTTTTTTCGGCCACAGGACATTGGATTCCGGTTCCGCAGGATCTTGCAGAAAAGCTGATACAGCAGACTACAAATGATTGCAGTATCTGTGACATACAACCACTAATGTTAACCCCTTTTTAATCCCTGTCCGCTATGGTCAGGAACAGCACGTACAGTCCTGAAGGAAAAAGACCATGGCCGGCAAGCGGGATTATTACGAGGTTCTGGGCGCCCAGAGAACCGCCACTCCGCAGGAACTGAAAAGTGCTTTCCGCAAACTGGCCCTGCAGTACCATCCGGACCGGAACCCGGGAAGCCATGACGCCGAGGAGAAATTCAAGGAAGCCGCTGAGGCCTATGAAGTTCTCAGCGATCCCGAAAGACGGACACGCTATGACCGGTTCGGGCATCAGGGAAGTGGTTCTGAAGCAGGTGGGGCAGGTGTTGATTCCGAAGATTTTTTCGACAGTATTTTCCCGAAACCGGAGACTGTAAAAAACCGCGACAAGGCCCTGAAAAGCACTCCGAACGACAGGGCGACGGCCGCGCAGGTGGTCGATTATCTGCGGGCCAACAGGAAGATTGTCGCAGACAGGGGCAGGCCACGCAGTCCGTCGATGACGGCCGAAGAGGCTTACAGCCGGCGCGTGGACGGGTACGAAAAAGTCTTTTACGTCCTGGAGCAGCAGCCGGGTCTGATAAGGAATCTGCAGGTCAAGGAGCAGATCCTGCAGGCGATCATGGAGGATGCAGGTCAATCTGTCTCTCTCGGAAATCTGGCGCAAAAGCTGGCGAACAATGCAGAGGATCCCTTCCCGCGGGAGATGCTGGAAGCCGGGGTGCGCCAGGAAGCTGATGGCGCCCATTCCGCAGGATTTTTCAGGGATCCTTGGTTCTTTGCCATTGTCCTGAAGCGGCGGCCGGATTTCATTTCCAGGTTGTCGGGACCGGTCCTGACCCTTCTTCTGAAGGATTCAGAAGACGGTTTCCTGAAGGATCTGAGGGGTGTTCTGGTAAAAAACGCCTCGCGCCTGGAAGTGAAGGATCTGAAGGAGTTTCTGACGGCCAGCGCCGGACTCGAAAGTTCCCGGGTCAGACGGCGCAATGCCCGGTTTGTCATGGAGATCCTGACAGGGAATCCGGACAATCAGGAGCTGAAAACCCTTCTTCCCCTGATGGTGAGACCGCTGCTGGAAGCCCTCCTGAAGGATGGGACTGCGGAGCGCAAGGATGTGGCCGCTTTGCTGCTGCAGGCCAGGCCCTGTCCCATAACGCAGGACGATCTGGTCTGGTTTGCGGAAGAGAATCTTGACCGAAACAGGGGCGGCATCCACTGGGAAGGAAACTGCGCCTTCATCGTCGCGGCCGTACGGCAGGACCCGGCCCTGATGTCTGAATCCCTGGCCGGTGTTATCCTGCAGACCGTTCTGGCGGGCAGGCAGTCCTCTGCCGAAAATCTGGTGGAATGCCTTCTGAAGGCCGATCCTGTTCCTGTCACAGCGGCGCAGCTGAAAAATTTTGCCGCGAAAAACCTGCTGCGTGATCCTCACACCATACGCGGTTCGTATGCCCGGCAGGACGGGTACGAATTTATCGACCGGGTTCTCGAGCGCTGTCCCGGCCTGTGGCCGGAGATGGTCGGGCCTGTCCTGGCCGGGATGCTGAAGGAACCTTCGGGGGACTGGAAGCCGCTGGACAGGCGCCTGACAGAACATGCCGGCGCTGTGACGTGGAAGGATCTGGCGTGGTTCGGACGCGGGCTTATGGAAATCCTGGAAACCGAAGCGCGCCTGGCGGGGTATGAATTTATGGGAGCGATCCTGAAGAAAAATCCGGGTCTGATTCTTGCGCCGCGACGGGATGTGAAGGACGAGGAGCTGCCGGTTGTCCGGTGTATTGTTGAGGCGCTTCGGAAAGAAAGCGCGGGAAACCACGACTTTCACAGAAGGCAGGAGTTTGCAGCCTGTTTCAGCCGCATGCTTCAGGCAGACACGGGAAGGAGGATTTTCCGGGTTTTTGAGAGCCATGTGGATCAGATACAGGATGTTTCGGAAAAGACCAGAGCCCGGTCTTTTGCGGACAGGATCCGGCAGCTGAACCCGGACCTTTTGGCAGGTTTTTCCCCGGCGCAGGGCGCCGCAGCGGGTGTTCATGCAGTCAAAAAAAGAAGCCCTGCGGCCTGAAGCAGAAAGAAGAAAAGGTTCTGCCCATTGTGCCCATCTCCTTCCATTGTCCCTATATGTCATCCTCCGGCCTGACCGGAGGATCCAGTTTCCTGTTGCAACAAAACGCACTGGATCCCGGCTCGGGGGCCGGGATGACGGGGAAAAACACCGGGTTCGTCACAACCACCACAAAATGATGACTTTTGCTTACACATTCGAAATGCTGGCCGCTGCACCCCTGCCGCAGGCGTGCAGTTTAGGGGGACAGCTTTCCGGAAAGGTCAGCCGGCACAGGAATTTTTCCACTGCACGGGTGTGCAGTTATAGTGCAATTAAAGTGCAGTTGCGTGCAGCCGGTGCAGTTATGGGGGCATGTTGCTTTTGCATATCCGGACAGGGTATCTTCCCCGACCTGCAGCAAGGAGAGGGCGTCATGCCGAAAATGACATTCATTGAAAAGGACGGAACGGTGCGGGAAGTAGATGCTCCCCTGGGCCTGTCCGTCATGGAAATCGCCCACCGGCACGGTATCGACCTTGAAGGGGCGTGCGAGGGATCGCTGGCCTGTTCCACCTGCCATGTCATCGTCTCGCAGGAATGGTACGAGCTTCTGACCGACGCGACCGAGGACGAGGAAGACATGCTGGATCTGGCGTTCGGGCTGACAAAAACCTCGCGCCTGGGCTGCCAGATCATCATGACCGAAGAGCTGGACGGGCTGAAAGTTACCCTGCCGGGGGCTACCCGCAACATGATGAAATAGACCCCCCGCATAACCCTGACTGCGGCGGACGCCTGCTGTGTCGCTGCGGTACTCAAATCCTCATGTACTATGGCGTACACTTCGGTTTTCCGTTCCTCGCTCCTGGCATTCGCCTCGCCACAGCGGGTTCTGCAGGAGGTCTGATGAAGCTTCCCCCCGTCGTTTCCCACAAGAGCCCAAAAGATACCCGCGTGGTCGTGGCCATGTCGGGCGGGGTGGATTCGTCCGTCACGGCCGCCCTGATGAAGCGGGAAGGGTACGACGTGGTGGGCATCACGCTCCAGCTCTACGACCAGGGCTGGACGCTGGAACGCAAGGGCGCCTGCTGCGCCGGCCAGGACATCTATGACGCCCGCCAGGTGGCGGATCGTCTCGGTATTCCCCACTACGTCCTGGACTATGAGAGCGCCTTTAAATCCAGTGTGATCGAGGAATTTGCCGACAGTTATATCCGCGGGGAAACGCCCGTGCCCTGCATCCGCTGCAACCAGCGGGTCAAGTTCCGTGACCTGCTCCAGACCGCGCGGGAGCTGGGCGCAGACGCCCTGGCCACCGGCCACTATGTGCGCCGGGTTGAGGGGCCGGACGGGGCCCAGCTGCACCGCGGGGCCGATCCCCGCCGGGACCAGAGCTATTTCCTGTTCGCCACCACCCGCGACCAGCTGGACTTCCTGCGCTTTCCGCTGGGCGACATTCCCAAGACCGAAACCCGCGCCATCGCACAGGAGCTGAACCTGCCCGTGGCCGAAAAGCCCGACAGCCAGGATATCTGCTTTGTGCCCAATGGGTCCTATACACAGATTGTGGAGCGTCTGCGGCCCGGTGCGCTGGAGCCGGGCGATATTGTTCATGTGGACGGCCGCGTTCTGGGCCGGCACGAGGGAATCATCAACTACACCGTGGGCCAGCGCAAGGGTCTGGGCGTGGGGGGCGAGGCCGAGCCCCTGTTCGTGGTGCGGCTTGATCCTGTCCGTCACCGGGTCATTGTGGGGCCGCGCCAGGCACTGGGCCGCGAGGATGTCTGGCTGAAAGAGGTGAACTGGCTGGCTCCGGCGGCCATGGGCGCCCGGGATATTCCGGTGCAGGTCAAGCTGCGCTCGGCCCAGCCGGCTGTGGATGCCATGATCTCGTTGGGAGAAGGGGGCACGGCGCACATTCGTCTTGCGCAGCCCCAGCACGGCGTTGCGCCCGGCCAGGCTGCCGTGGTGTACCAGGGCGACCGGGTTCTGGGGGGCGGGTGGATTGTCAGACCTGCTGATAACCCTGACTGCAGTGGGTGACTGCTGCGTCACTGCGGTGCGCGGATCCTCACGTACTGAAGTGTACGCTCCGGTCCTGTGCTCCTCGTTCCTGGCATTCCCCTCACCGCAGCGGGTTTTCAGCAGGTCTGGGGAACCCCTCTTGCACCTGGCTCCTGAAGCCGCTAGTTAGCAGGGCAGGTCAGCGCGAGAGTGGCGGAACTGGCAGACGCAGTGGACTCAAAATCCACCGCCCGCAAGGGCTTGGGGGTTCGACCCCCCCCTCTCGCACCACATGCCCTTCATAACCCTGACTGCGGCGGGCATCTGCTGCGTCACTGTGGTGCGCGGATCCTCATGTACCAGACGTACATTCCGGTCCTGTGCTCCTTCCCCCTTCGCTGCTGCGCAGCTTCGGCGCGACAGGCGTTCCTGGCACCTGCCTCGCCACAGCGGGTTCTGCAGGGCATGTCAGGGAAACTGTCTGCAGCCCGTGCAGGGTCCGCACCAGCATGGCCACAACGATGAAGGCCCCCGCCTGGTGGGCTGTGGCCAGGGAAACGGGAACTGCCATGATCAGGGTCGAAATCCCCAGGGCGACCTGCACCAGGACAGCTGTTTTCAGCACAATGGCGGCGGGCCGCAGGGCCGGAATGGCTGACACCCGCCAGGCCCACGCCAGGGTAACCAGCGCCGCGAGGATGGCCAGCCATCGGTGGGTGAACTGGACCATGGCGCGGTTCTCCAGGATGTTCCCGGCCAGGGCTTCGGGGGCCAGCCAGTGGCCGCCCATCAGGGGAAAGGTGTTCCAGGCAAACCCGGCATCGAGGCCAGCCACAAAGGCTCCCCACGCGATGGTCAGGACCACCAGCCCCAGGCACAACCAGCCATGGCGGCGGGGCAAAGGGGCTTTGGGCGGGGAGGCGGGCAGGGCAGGGGCTCCGGGCCTCACATCCATGGCGGTCCAGACCAGGCCTGCGAACAGCGCCAGGGCCAGAAGCAGATGGGCCGCCAGCCGGAAGTGGCTCACATCCGGGCGGTCCGCCAGGCCGCTTTTTACCATGTACCATCCCATGAGGCCCTGAAGCCCGCCCAAGGCCAGCAGGGCTGCCAGCCACAGTTTCAGACGGCCGGGGATCCGGCACCGGGTCATGAACCACAGGAAGGGTACGGCATAAACCAGGCTGGCCAGCTGGCCCCACAGACGGTGCAGCCATTCCAGGAAAAAGATCTGCTGGAACCCTGCCAGGTCCATGTGCATGTTCTTCAGGCGGAACTCCGGCGTGTTCCGGTACAGGGCAAAAACCCGCTCCCATTCTGCGTGGTCCAGGGGCGGCAGCATGCCGGTATACGGGCGCCATTCCACCATGGACAGGCCGCTCCCGGTCAGGCGGGTCATGGCGCCGATAATGGCCATCAGCAGGACCATAACAGCGCAC
>JALYJY010000051.1:0-9453 GCA_030775045.1 Pseudomonadota bacterium
GTGGTGACCCTCAAGTACGTGCTGGTGATCACCCGCGTGGACAACCGGGGGGAGGGGGGCGTTCTGGCCCTGTCCACTCTGGCCTTGCAGGGGACCAGAAGCAATGCCCGGCGCCGTGCTGTGGCCCTGGCTCTGGGCATGACCGGCGTGGCCCTGTTCTATGGTGACGGGCTGATTACTCCGGCCATCTCGGTCCTCAGTGCCGTCGAGGGCCTGAAGGTGGCCACGCCCGTGTTCGATCCCTGGATCCTGCCGGTGTCCGTGGCCATCCTGCTGGGCCTGTTCCTGGTCCAGCGGCGGGGGACGGGCCGGGTGGGCCGGCTCTTCGGCCCGGTCATGGTCCTGTGGTTCCTGGTGATCGGCCTTCTGGGTCTGGTCCAGATTATTCAGGTGCCGCAGGTGCTGGAGGCCCTCAGCCCCCTCCATGCCGTGGCCATGTTCGAGGTTCACGGCCTGAAAGCCTTTATTGCCCTGGGGGCCGTTGTGCTCGCCATTACGGGGGCCGAGGCCCTGTACGCCGATCTGGGCCATTTCGGGCGCGTGCCCATCCGTGTGGTCTGGCTTGGTCTGGTTCTGCCCGCCCTTCTGCTGAACTATTTCGGCCAGGGGGCGCTGCTGCTCTCCGATCCCGCCAGCGCGGCCAATCCCTTCTATTATCTGGCGCCGGAGTGGGGGCTGTATCCCCTGGTGGTCCTGGCAACGGTGGCCACGGTCATTGCCTCGCAGGCTGTCATTACAGGAGCCTTCTCCCTCACCCGCCAGGCCATCCAGATGGGCCTGTTGCCCCGGATGACCATCCGTCATACGTCCGAACAGAGAATCGGTCAGGTGTATATTCCTGCCATCAACTGGATGCTGCTGACAGGCGTTCTGGTTCTGGTGCTCGAATTCCGGTCCTCCACCAGCCTCGCTGCGGCGTATGGTATTGCCGTGACAGGGGTCATGGCTGTAACGACAGCCTTGGCGTTTCTTGTATACCGCCACAAGTCCCGGTGGCCCCTTGCTCCCGCCGCCGTTGTCTTTGGTTTTTTCCTGGTGATCGACCTGGTCTTTTTCGGGTCCGCGGCCCTGAAAATTCCCCAAGGGGGATGGATGCCCCTGCTGGTGGCAGGAGTGCTGTTCATCCTGATGATGGTCTGGCGTCGCGGCCGGCGGATCCTCTCCCGCAAGCTGTACAGCGAGGCGCTGCCCATGGAGATCTTTGTGCGCCGGCTGATAAAAAAGCCCCAGGTGACGGTGCCGGGAACGGCCGTGTTCATGACCGCCAATCCGGATGTGGTGCCCCGGGCCCTGCTGCATAACCTGAAGCACAACAAGGTGCTGCACGAGCGCAACATCCTGATGACGGTGACCACGGCGGAGGTACCCCGCATCCCAGACAGCGAGCGGATCCAGATCCGCCGGATAGATGAGAGATTCCATGCGGTGACGGCCCGCTATGGCTTTGCCGAACAGCCTGACGTGCCGGAGGTTCTGCGCATGTGCGGCCCCCTGGGGCTGGAGACCGACATCATGGAGACATCATTTTTCCTGAACCGCGAAACTCTGGTGCCGACCGCCGATCGCTACATGCCCTTGTGGCAGGACTGGGTGTTCATTTCCATGGCCGCTTTTGCCGCCGATGCTACAGGCTTTTTCCGCATTCCGCAGAACAGGGTGGTGGAGATGGGGACGCAAATTAACATTTAGGGTCAGGATCCCTGCCTGTGCGCCACGACGGTGGGGAACATGTGCCGGGAGTCGTACAGGAAGACGCAATCCCTGAAACCGGCGTTCTTCAGCTGCTTCCGGGTCTGGTCTTCGGTGCGGAAGTGTTGCCACTGGACCTGGAGGATATCGGCAAAAACGGCTTTCTGTTTTTTCAGGTGTTCTCCATTGGCCAGTGGCCAGGGAGGTGGCACCAGAAAGCTTGTCACCAGCGTACCGCCCGGTTTCAGGACCCTGAAGAACCTGGCGTACAGCTGCACAACCCTGGCATCGTCGGGTTCGTAGATATTCAGGCCGTTGCTGCTTATGGCGTCGTACTGGCGGTCTGTCTCCATCGCCCAGGCGTCCTGCTGGATGAAGGAAGCCGTCTTGCCTTTCTCCTGTGTATTCTATGCGGCCAGCTGCAGGGAGTCCGGATCCGGGTCGATGCCTGTGAGGCTGAGATCCGGGAAGGCCTCATCGTCCAGTCCCAGAAGATCATCCATGAGTCCGCAGGGGACCGAGCACAGGGACGCGCCGGGCCGCAGCGCGGCGTTCAGCTGCTGGCGGAAAATGCCAAAGCGTTCCCGCGTGGCGCAGACCGTGGGTGCCTCATGGACCAGCCACTGTTCCAGTGGATGCTGCGCCAGCTCTGGCCCATGCAGGATCAGCCATGCTGTCCAGTAGCCGTTCAGTCCCCGGCTGCGCAGCAGGAACCGGCCCAGCTCAAATTCCGTCAGCTGGCGCAGGAGATCCAGTTCTTCTTCCAGAAGCAATGCCAGCGTTGCGGCTGATTTCCGCAGGCGATCCTCATGGGCCGCCAAGTCAAAATCCTGATCGCCCCGATGGCTGATGATGGCCTGTGAGGGAGAGGGAATGTCTATCAACCGGGGACAAGGCCTTTCTGCCGGTGGTTCGAGCAGGGCACGCCTCTGGTAAACCAGTCTGCGCATTCGGCAGACATGTTGGCTTTGAGTCTGGCATAGGCCTTTCTTTTGTCTTCCCGTGACGCCCCGTTCAGGCTCTGAATCCAGCCTGTTTTTTCTGCTTTGGAGACAGAAGCGCATTTCAGCGCCTGGCGCAGGGTATTGATATCCAGGACATCGAAACCTGTTACCGGAGGGACTTCTTTTTTTACAGGCCTTGCAGCAGCGGTATCAAAGTGATGATTGCCAATGTGACCCCCTATCATCTTGCTCTCCTTTGTTGCTAACCACACACGCTCTTTGCGGCGTTTACGATGTCATCGGGCTGGACCAGGGCCAGTTTTTCCAGGTTGGCGGCATAGGGCAGCGGCACGTCCTTGCCGTGAACGCGCACCACCGGAGCATCCAGGTAATCGAAGGCCTGTTCCATCATGACGGCGGCCATTTCCGAGCCGATGCCGGCGAACGGCCAGCCTTCCTCGACCGACACCAGGCGGCTGGTTTTCTTCACGCTGTTCACGATTGTGGCGGTATCCAGCGGGCGGATGGTGCGCAGATCGATCACCTCGGCGCTGATGCCCTGTTCGGCCAGTTTCTCTGCAGCAGCGAGGGCATGGCCCACCATGCGCGAGAAGGCGGTGATGGTCACATCGGTACCCTGGCGCAGGATCTTGGCCTTGCCAATGGGCAGAACGAAGTCGGGATCGGTGGGTACGTCAAAGCTCTGCCCATACATGATTTCGTTTTCCAGGAACACGACCGGGTTGGGGTCGCGGATGGCGGCTTTCAGCAGGCCCTTGGCGTCCCCGGCGGACCAGGGCGCGATGACCTTCAGGCCCGGGCAGTGGGCGTACCAGCTGGAGAATTCCTGCGAATGCTGGGCCCCCACGCGGGCCGCTGCGCCGTTGGGGCCGCGGAACACGATGGGGCAGGGCTGCTGGCCGCCGGACATGTACAGGGTCTTGGCGGCGGAGTTGATGATGTGGTCCATCGCCTGCATGGAAAAATTCCAGGTCATGAACTCGATAATGGGTTTCAGGCCATAGAAGGCCGCGCCGGCGCCCAAGCCCGCAAAGCCGTGCTCGGTGATCGGGGCATCGATGACGCGCTTCGGCCCCATGATCTCCAGCATGCCCTGGCTGACCTTGTAGGCGCCGTTGTACTCGCCCACTTCCTCGCCCAGCAGGAAGACTTTATCATCCCGCTTCATTTCCTCGACCATGGCCTCGCGCAGGGCCTCGCGCACGGTTTTCTTTTCGGTCGAGGCATAGAATTTCGCCTCGTCCACATCCACGGGCGCAGAGGGCGCGGGAGCCGCCACAGCAGACTGTGCTTTCGGCGGGGCCTGGGCGGGAGCCGCTTCAGCCTTCTTCGGTGCAGGAGCCGGAGCCGCACCTTTCACGCTGTCCACAGACTCACCCTCGTCGGCCAGAACAGCGATGGGCGTGTTGACTGCTACACCCTCGGTCCCGGCGGGGATCATAATTTTCGCCAGGATACCTTCGTCAACCGCTTCCACTTCCATGGTGGCCTTGTCGGTCTCGATCTCGGCGATCACCTGGCCGGATTTGATTTTATCGCCTTCCTTCTTGTGCCATTTGGCCAGCTTGCCCTCGGTCATCGTGGGCGACAGGGCGGGCATCAGGATATTTGTAGGCATCTGGTGTTTCCTCTGCTCTCAGGCCTCGATCAGCACGTCAGTCCACAGCTCGGACGGATCCGGCTCGGGGCTCTGCTGGGCGAATTCGGCCGAGTCATTGACGATGGCCTTGATCTCTTTTTCCACGGCTTCCAGGGCCGCTTCCGTGGCAATGCCCTTTTCGACGATGTATCTGCGCATCTGTTCGATGGGGTCCTTTTCGCGCCAGGCCTCCACCTCTTCTTTCGTGCGGTACTTGGCCGGGTCGGACATGGAATGACCGCGATAGCGATAGGTCATCATCTCCAGGATGACAGGGCCCTTGCCGGACCGGGCGTGTTCCAGCGCTTCCAGCGCGGCCTCGTACACCGCCAGGGTGTCCATGCCGTCCACGCGCTTTCCGGGAATGCCATAGGGCTCGCCGCGTCTGTACAGATCGCCGGCGGCGATGCGGGCGCAGCTGGTGCCCATGCCGTAGACATTGTTCTCAATGATATAGACCACTGGCAGCTTCCACAGGGCGGCCATGTTGAACGACTCGTACACCTGGCCCTGGTTGGCTGCGCCGTCGCCCATATAGGCCACGCATACCCCACCATCTTGGGTATACTGGTGGGCAAAAGCCAGACCGGTGCCAAGCGATACCTGTGCACCCACAATGCCGTGGCCGCCGAAAAAGCGTTTCTCACGGCTGAACATGTGCATCGAGCCGCCCTTGCCCTTGGAATAGCCGCCAATGCGGCCTGTCAGCTCGGCCATCACGCCGCGGGCGTCCATGTCGCAGGCCAGCATCTGGCCGTGGTCGCGATAGCTGGTGATGACCGTGTCTTTATCCGGGTCCTGCGCGGCCTGCAGGCCCACCACCACGGCTTCCTGGCCGATATACAGGTGGCAGAAACCGCCGATCAGGCCCATGCCATACAGCTGGCCTGCTTTTTCCTCGAACCGGCGAATCAGCACCAGATCCCGGAACATTTTCAGGTATTTTTCGGGGGTCAGACCTTTCTTCCCTTTGGAAGGAACGGGCGCAGCTTTCGCGGCTTTGGGGGTGGCCGAAGTTTTGTTGGCAGGGGACACGGGAGGTTCTCCAGAAGTTTTCCGGTCGCATACTGGTAGCGCCAATGGGCCTTTTTGGCAAGCCAAGGCAATAGTTGCAGGCCGGAAAGCCGCGTCTGGTCTTGCTCTTTTACGCTGGTATGCAGGTTCTGGCGAAGGCCGGGGGCAGCATGTCAACAGAAAGGGTTGAGAAGGTCTGTTGTTGCCGGTTAGGGGGCAAGCCGGGGCTGGTCAGGAGCAGAGGCAGGCACCCGGGGGACCTTTTTGCCCAGAAAACGGATCAGAAGTTCTCCGATATCTGTCCATGGCCTGTGTGAAAGAACGAATCCCGGCCAGATACTCATGGCCTGGAAATTTTTCTGCCCCGTTTGTCCCCGAAGCGCCAGGCACCGGGCATTTTCATCAGGTCCGGGGACTGCCCGGTCCTCTATATCATGTGCGTTTACGGATACAGCGCGTGTGGAAAAGCTTGCCAGAACAAGGGTTTTTTTATAACCGCGGTTTTCAAATTCCTCCAGGATCTTTCTGGCAAGAAGCGCCATTTTTCCGGTGTCAAAGTGGCGTTCCATGGCGTCGCCGAGAGCTTGGAATATCACCAGATTTCCATGAGCAGCTGTGTTTGTCATGTGTTCGCCAGCATATTTCCTGTGATCACTGTCTTCTGCGCCCCTGACAATCTCATCAAACAGGTTGTGGCATATAGATTCTGGACTCACCTCTTCAGTGAAAATCGGGTAGGGAGTCAGAAGATCATCCAGATCCGGAGGCTCTTTTTCAGTCATGGCACAGGCTTTCTGCGGTGATGTTGTCCGGTGAAAGGATGGCAGGGAATTTCTAAAAAAACATTAATGTCTTGCCGTACCACCCGGGTTTCTGCCTTGAAGGAAGGGATAACACGTCCTAATCTGACTGCCTGTGAAAATTCCCGGAGTGCCAGAGGCATGAGATTTTCGCGTATCTGGGCTTTTACAGTCCTGTTCCTGCTGGTGGCGGCGCAGGGTACTCCCGCTGTGGCCTATACGGGTGAAGTAAAGAATGCCCCTGCCATCGCCCTGCATGGCGAGCCGAAATACGGACCGGGTTTTACCCATCTGGATTACGTCAATCCGGACGCGCCCAAAGGGGGAGAGCTGCACCTGGCGGCCCTGGGGACCTTTGATACCCTCAATTCCTGGATCCTGAAGGGCCAGCCTGCCACCGGGTCTGGTCTGGTGGCAGAGACGCTCATGGCCCAGACCGAGGACGAGCCGTTCAGCGAATACGGCCTGATCGCCGAAAGCATTTCCATTCCCGCCGACCAGTCCTGGGTGGAGTTCACCCTGCGGCCCCAGGCCCGGTGGCATGACGGAAAACCCGTCACGGTCGAGGATGTCCTGTGGACCTTCGAAACCCTGAAAGCCCACGGCCATCCGTTCTACCGGTCCTATTACCGGGATGTGAAAAGTGCCGGGAAAAAGGGCGAGCGCAAGGTGCGCTTTCTCTTCACCCGGCCCGGCAACCGGGAGCTTCCCCTGATTGTGGGCCAGATGCCGGTGCTGGCGAAGCACTGGTGGACGGCCAAAGGGCGGGATTTCAGCAAGACCACGCTGGAAACGCCTCTGGGCAGCGGCCCGTACCGTGTCGAAAGAGTCGAACCCGGCCACGGCATTGTCTACCGGAAAGTGGCCGACTGGTGGGGCAAGGACCTGCCCATCAACCGGGGCCGGTACAACTTTGACAGCATTATCTATGACTACTACCGGGACACCACCGTGGCGCTGGAGGCCTTTCTGGCCGGCCGCTATGACTTCCGCCTGGAGAATGTGGCCAAGAACTGGGCGCTGTCCTATGACACTCCGGCTGTGCGCGAGGGCCGGATCGTGCGCCAGGAAATTCCCAGCGGCCTTCCCGCGGGCATGCAGGCCTTTGTCATGAATACCCGGCGGGAGATTTTCAAAGATCCGGAAGTGCGCGAGGCGATTGCCCTGGCGTTCGACTTCGAATGGGGCAACAAGAACGTGGCTTTCGGGGCGTACAGCCGCACCCGCAGCTTCTTCGAGAACTCGGACCTGGCGGCCCGGGGCTTACCCGCTGCCGCCGAGCTGGCCCTGCTGGAACCCTGGAAAGACAAGGTGCCGCCGGAAGTCTTCACGCAGGAATACCAGCCGCCGGTCAGCGACAGCAGCGGTCAGGACCGGGCGCTGCTGCGCCGGGCGCGGGAACTTCTGGAGCAGGCGGGCTGGACGCTGAAAGACGGGGTTCTGGTGAACGGCAAGACCGGCCAGCCTTTCCGGTTCGAGATTGTGGACGAACAGGACATGTTTGACCGCTGGACCCAGCCATTCCTCAAAAACCTGAAGCGCCTCGGGATCGCCGCCACGTTCCGTGTGGTGGATTCGGCCCAGTACCAGAACATCATGGACCGGTTCGACTTTGACATGACCGTGGCCGTGTTTGGCCAGTCCCTGTCGCCGGGGAACGAGCAGACTGATTTCTGGGGATCGTCACGCGCGGACATGGAGGGCAGCCGCAACATCATCGGCGTGAAGGATCCGGCGGTGGACGCGCTGATCGAGAAGATCATCACCGCCCCGGACCGCGAGGCGCTGGTGGCTGCCACCCGCGCCCTGGACCGGGTGCTGTTGTGGAATCACTATGTCATTCCCCAGTGGTATTCGGGCAAGTTCCGGATCGCCTTCCGCAACACCCTGGGTCATCCGCAGACCAGTCCGCCCTATGGCCTGCCGGTGGCGGACACATGGTGGGTAAAGACCGCGCAGGGGAAACAGTAGTCGATGCTCGCCTACATCCTCCGCCGCCTTCTTCTGATGATCCCGACCCTGCTGGGGATCATGGTGGTGAATTTCCTGATTGTCCAGCTGGCTCCCGGTGGACCGGTGGAACAGGTGATTGCCCGCCTGCAGGGCACGGCGGTGGAGGCTACGGCGCGCATGGGCGGCGGGGGCGGGGAGGTGCAGCAGCTGCCCGCGGAGGGTATGCGGTCGGGACAGGAAGCGGGCTCCAGCCGCTATCGCGGTGCCCGGGGCCTGGATCCGGAATTCATCCGGGAGCTGGAGGTGCAGTTCGGGTTCGACAAGCCCCTGCACGAACGCTTTCTGCTCATGATGAAGAACTATCTGGTGTTCGACTTCGGCAAGAGTTATTTCCGTGACCGCAGCGTGGCGGACCTGGTGCTGGACAAGATGCCGGTCTCCATTTCCCTGGGCCTGTGGACTACCCTGCTGGTGTACCTGGTGTCCATTCCGCTGGGCATCGCCAAGGCGGTGCGCGACGGCTCCCGCTTTGACGTATGGAGCAGCGCGGTGGTCATCGTGGGCTATGCCATTCCCGGGTTCCTGTTCGCCATCCTGCTGATCGTCCTGTTCGCCGGCGGGCGCTGGCTTGACTGGTTCCCCCTGCGCGGGCTTGTCTCCGATGACTGGTCTGCCATGCCCTGGTGGCGGCAGGTCCTGGACTATCTGTGGCACATGGCCCTGCCGGTCGCGGCCATGGTGGTGGGTGGCTTTGCCAGCCTGACCATGCTGACCAAGAACTCGTTCCTGGACGAGATCCGCAAACAGTACGTTCTGACAGCCCGCGCAAAGGGCCTGTCACAGCGGCGGGTGCTGTACGGCCACGTGTTCCGCAACGCCATGCTGATCGTCATCGCCGGATTTCCGGGGGCTTTCATCGGGATGTTTTTCACCGGATCCCTGATGATCGAGCAGATCTTCTCCCTCGACGGCCTTGGCCTGCTGGGGTACGAGTCCGCCTTTAACCGCGACTATCCCGTGGTGTTCGGCACCCTGTACTTTTTCACCCTCATGGGCATGGTGCTGCGCCTGGTCTCCGATCTCGCCTATACGCTGGTGGACCCGCGCATATCTTT
Organism: Pseudomonadota bacterium; assembly: GCA_030775045.1. NCBI lineage: Bacteria > Pseudomonadati > Pseudomonadota > Pseudomonadota bacterium. Next base: position 9,176 of record JALYJY010000051.1, read on the forward strand.
TGACTCGCGGGAGGGATAGGGGGATGGCTGGCTGGTACCCGCATAATAAAAAGCTGTCATCCCGGACAAGCGCAGCGCGATCCGGGATCCAGCCCCTGTTTCAGAAAATTCCCTGTCATCCTGAGCGAAGCGAAGGATCCTTCTTCACAAAACAGCAGATCCTTCAGTCGCTATCGCTCCTTCAGGATGACAAGGACAGGAGTTGGCCAGATGGCACCTCCTGAAGCCCGCACCCGCCTCTCTCCCATCACCCGCCGCAGGCTGGCCGGGTTCCAGGC
>JALYJY010000051.1:9463-12446 GCA_030775045.1 Pseudomonadota bacterium
GTACTGGTCCCTGTGGATCTTTCTGGTCCTGTTCCTGGTGACCCTGTTTGCCGAGTTCATCAGCAACGACCGGCCGTACCTGGTGTGGTATAAAGGGCAACTGTATACGCCGGTTTTCACCGACTATATCGAAGACGAATTCGGCGGGGACCTGGGTACCATTGCGGACTATCGTGATCCGTACATCGCAAAGTCTATCAGCGACAACGGATGGATGCTGTGGCCCCCCCTGCGCTATTCCTGGGACACGATCAACTATGACGTGAAGGGCCAGCATCCGGCGCCGCCATCCCCTGAAAACTGGCTGGGCACAGACCAGAACGGCCGGGATGTCCTGGCCCGGGTGATGTATGGTTTTCGCATTTCCGTGCTGTTCGGACTGGCCCTGACAGTGCTGGCCACGCCCATTGGCCTCGCCATCGGGGCGCTGCAGGGCTATTTCGGCGGATGGCTGGATCTGGTGCTGCAGCGGGTGATCGAGATCTGGTCCGGGTTGCCCACCCTGTTCCTGCTGATCATCCTGGCCAGCCTGGTCCAGCCCGGGTTCTGGTGGCTTCTGGGGATCATGGTGCTGTTCGAGTGGATCAGCCTGGTCAGCATCGTGCGGGCCGAGTTCCTGCGCACTCGCAATTTCGACTATGTCCGCGCCGCCCGGGCGCTGGGGGCAGGGGACGTGCGCATCATGGTACGCCACATCCTGCCCAACGCCATGGTGGCCACGCTGTCGTACCTGCCCTTTGTCCTCAGCGGCGCCATCACCATGCTGACGGCGCTGGATTTCCTGGGCCTTGGCATGCCTGTGGGCTCGCCGTCACTGGGCGAGCTTCTGTCCCAGGGCAAGGCGAACCTGCAGGCCCCGTGGCTGGGCCTGACGGCGTTCGCGGTGCTGGGCGTGCTGCTCAGCCTGCTGGTCTTCATCGGCGAGGCCGTGCGCGATGCTTTCGACCCCCGCAAGGTGGGACTGTAAAACACTGACGAAACCAGGATAGTTTTTTACTTTCACTGGAGCAGTCTAGAAAGGACCCGGTTGAGTCCTGAATCATGGAGCAGAAGCAATGGCCGGTTTTGTTGTTGATCCTGAAGTGGCAGCCCGAACCATCAAGATGGTTGATGAAATGATGGACGCCATGGGAGGGCGTGCAGAACCCGCCAAACGGGTGGCCTGGAAAATTGCCCAAAAGATCGGAGCCTATCCGAAAAACATTGTCCTGCTTGCCATGGGGAATCCGGGATTTTCAAAGGAAGACCTTCCGGCTGGACTGGTGCCGTGGCAGGGGTCAGAAGAATGCCGGGAACTTGGTCATTATTATATCAGGAACCATGAAAAAACCCTGTCTCAAAGAGACATTGAAGATTTTTTTGGAAGAATTGCCCAGCGGATTGACGAGATCCTGGAGAAGACCAGATTCCGCTCCCCCGCAATACCGGCCGGAGAGGTCGATCAGAGGGCAGCCCTGTTCTGGGAGGGCGAAGCTGTCCTGCACGCCCTGAATCCGGGTCAGCTTGTTGCTGCAAGGGATTTTCTGCACGGGACAGGAAGTACGGAAAGTCTTGCAAAAAGTCATGCCGTTACCCATCGGCAGTTTCTGGAGGATTGCCTTATCCTGTGGGATGTTCTGGTCCACCGGCCGATGAACTGCCCGGCGCCTTCTGTTATTGCAATGAAAGACTGGATCAGGAATTTGCGGCAATTTGTTGCAATGGAATGTCCAGTGCCCCGGGGGGCATACACAAGCGACAGTCACCAGTGTGAAACCTGGAAGTATATCGCCCGGCCTGCCCGGTAAGGGATCTTCTTTTCCGTCCTGCCGCCGCCATGCTATAAAGGTCCCCTGTTGTTCAGGGAGCCGGTAAGCATGTCTGTGTCGTTGCGCGTATGTCTTGTGGCGGGGATCCTGCTGGCCTTGGCGGCCTGTGCCTCGAATGACAAGCCGGCCTATGTGGAGCGCCCGGCCGAGGATATCTATGGCGAGGCGAAGGAGGCCATGGATAAAAAGAAATACGAGTCTGCCTCAAAGCTTTTTGACGAGGTGGAGCGCCAGCATCCCTATTCCGAACTGGCCACGAAATCCCAGCTGATGGCGGCGTACGCCAGCTATCAGGACATGAAGTACGAGGACGCCATCCTGGCGCTGGAGCGCTTTATCGAGCTGCATCCCGGGCATGAGGATGTGCCCTATGCCTATTATATGCGGGCCCTGTGCTATTACGAGCAGATATCCGACGTGCGCCGGGACCAGAAGATGACCGAGCTGGCCCTGTTCAACCTTGAAGAGGTTGTGCGCCGCTTTCCGGATTCAAAATACGCCCGGGACGCAAAGCTGAAAATCGACCTGACCCGCGACCACCTGGCGGGCAAGGAGATGGAAATCGGCCGCTGGTACCTGCGGCGGGAACAGTACAACGCCGCCATCAACCGCTTCCGCACGGTGGTGGAACAGTACCAGACCACCAGCCACATCCCCGAGGCCCTGCACCGTCTGGTGGAGGCCTATCTGGCGCTGGGGATTACAGCGGAAGCCCAGAGCGCCGCCGCCGTGCTGGGGCACAACTATCCGGGAAGTTCCTGGTACACGGATAGCTATGCCCTGCTGGTGGACGCCAACGTGCGCCCGAAAATGGACAGCAAGAGCTGGCTGGGCAAGATCTGGAACAATGTCATCTGAAGCCGGCGCCGTTTTCCCTGAATGAAAGTACTTTTTCACAGTAATGTGAGGAAAACATTCAGAGGGAGGGCTGGCACATGATAAATCCACTGGCAGAATTTGCTTACCATTGTACAGAACGCCGGGATGGTCATGTTTCTGTCCAGTTCCGGAGAGATATCAGCACTCCGACCCTCCAGTATTTCCAGGATATTATTCTGAAGATAGATATATATTCCTGATACCCCCGTCTTGTCGGGGTAGATATTCTCTGGATCGGCACGAACAATGCGGGTACGTCGGCTACAAGAGTGTGTTGCAGCACAGGACCAGAAAGT
>JALYJY010000052.1 GCA_030775045.1 Pseudomonadota bacterium
GCTGTGCTGGAGGTGCTGGTGGAGCACAGGGCGCTTGTCGAGCTGCACTGGGCGGATCCGGTTCCTGCGCCGGCGCAGAAAGCAGCTGTGCCCTGAGGGGTTGCGCCCGGGGGACAACAGGGAGTACACCTCATCTGGTCTGAACAGACCGGATTGTTCCCGTGAATCTTGCCCGTGCCATAGCCACCGTTGGTGGTCTGACCATGTTCAGCCGGATTGCGGGTTTCATCCGTGATATCTTGGCGGCGGCTGTTCTGGGAGCCGGGCCCGTCAATGACGCCTTTGTAGTGGCCCTGAAACTGCCCAATCTTTTTCGCCGCCTGTTTGCCGAAGGCGCCTTTCATGTCTCGTTCGTGCCCATGTTCGCGGGCATCGTCCAGGCCGAGGGGCAAAACGAGGGTCTGCGCTTTGCAGAGCAGGCCATGGCGGCCCTCCTGCTGGTTCTCGTGCCTCTCACCCTGCTGGCCGAACTGGCCATGCCGTGGATTATTCCGGTCATCGCCCCGGGCTTCGGGGATGACCCGGTGCGCCTGCAGATGGCGGTGGACCTGAGCCGTATTACCTTTCCCTATCTGGCCCTGATTTCCCTTGTGGCCCTGACGGGAGGCATGCTGAACGCCCTGGGACGTTTTGGCCCGTTTGCCGAGGGGCCGATCCTGTTCAACGCCTGCCTGATCCTGTCCCTGGTTCTCGCCTGGGCCCTGCCGCACCATGTCAGCGCTGCCCCTGCCATGGCCTGGGCAGTCACCATTTCCGGCATCCTGCAGCTTTTGTGGATGGTACGGGCCCTGCGCCAGGAAAAGGTCTCCCTGCGTCTGGTCAGGCCACAGATGACAGAGCGGGTCAAACGCCTGCTGGCGCTGATGGGACCCGGCGCCCTGGGGGCGGGAGCGCTGCAGGTCAATGTGGTGGTGGATATCCTGTTCGCCTCGTTCCTGCCGGCGGGAGCCATTTCCTGGCTCTATTACGCAGACCGCCTGAACCAGCTGCCGCTGGGGGTCATCGGCGTGGCCATCGGCACCACCCTGCTGCCCATGCTCAGCCGCCAGGTCAAGGCCGGCCAGATCCGGGAGGTCGGGGAATCCCTCAACCGGGCCATGGAGTTTGCGCTGCTTCTGACCTTTCCTGCGGCTGTGGCCCTGTGTGTGGCGGCTCATCCCCTGGTGACGGCCCTGTTCCAGCGCGGCGGTTTTGGCCCTGCCGACAGCGCGGCCACAGCCATGGCCCTGGCGGCCTATGCAGCCGGCATTCCGGCCTGGGTTCTGGTCAAGATCTTCGCCACCGGCTTTTTTGCCCGTGAGGATACATCCTCTCCTGTCAGGATGGCAGTCATCTCCGCAGTGTTTAACACCCTGCTTGCCGCCACCCTGGTCTGGCCCCTGCAGCATACGGGTCTGGCCTTGGCCACGGCCTGCAGCGGATGGCTCCAGGCAGGGCTTCTGGCCCGGGAACTGCATAAAAAGGAATATCTGGTCCTGGACAGCCGCCTGCGCCACCGGGGTCCGCGTATCATTGCTGCCGGCTTGCTGGCAGGCCTGGTCCTGTGGCTTCTGTCACAGGTTCTTGCACCCTGGTTTGGAGGAACCCTGTGGGTCAGGATTCTGGCCCTGGGCGGTCTGGTCGGTGGCGGGGCATGCACCTATTTTGGTGCGGCCCAGGTTCTGGGGGCCTTTCGCCTGCAGGACATCCGGTCCCTGATGAAAAACCGTCAGGAAACGTCCGCCCCCCCGGCTGTCTAGGGTCCTGCCACCTGCACCCTGTTCCTGCCGGCATTCTTGGCGGCATACATGGCGTCGTCAGCCCTTTTTATAATGGATTCAGCAGTATCATCCTGTTCCTTTCCGGTCACGCCGATGCTGATGGTCACAGCAACCTCGCTCCCCGCCCCCTGGATCCGGAAAGGTGTTTCCGCCACAAGCCGGCGCAGGCGCTCGGCCACGGCTGTGGCGTCTTCCAGTCCCGTATCCAGCATGACCACAAGGAATTCCTCGCCCCCGATCCGGGCGGCCAGGTCAAAGCTGCGCAGGTTGCTGTTGATCCGGCGTCCCAGCTCCTGGAGGACGCGGTCACCCACAGGATGGCCCAGGCTGTCGTTGACCTTCTTGAAATGGTCCACGTCGATCATCATGACCGTCAAGGGTTTCTGCTTTTCCCGGGCCTGTTCCATCAGGCGGGGCAGATGGACGTTCACATACCGCCGGTTAAAGGTTTCCGTCAGGGGATCGATCAGGGCCAGTGACAGGCTGCGTTCATAGTTCAGACGCAGCCGGTCCTGGTAACGGCGGCGGCGGACCTGGGTCCGTACCCGGGCCAGAAGCTCGTTCCGGTCCACGGGGCGGATCAGATAGTCGTTGATCCCGATCTCCAGGGCGCGGGTGATGCGGTCCGTCTCATCCTCGTTCACCACCAGAAGGATGGGGGTATGCCGGGTCCTGTCATCCGAGCGCACGGCCGAGCAGAACCGCAGGCTCTCGTCCCCGCTTCCGGCCAGGTCGCAGATGACCAGGTCATAGTTCTCGTACTGGAAACTGTCGCCGGCGTCACAGGTATGGTTGTAGACCAGAACCCTGTGCTGGTCTGTCTGCAGGATTTCCTGCATTTTTCCCGCATCCACAGGCCGGTCGCAGATCAGCATGACGCGGGCCTCCCGGGGATTGTCATCCTGATACGTTCCGCCCCCTTCGGCCAGGCCGAAGTGTTCGGACGTGCTTTCCCGCATGCGCCATTCATCCATCATCATTTTCAGACGCACGAGCGAACGGATCCGGGCGAACAGGGCGCTGTCGCGGACAGGCTTGGTCAGGAAGTCGTCTGCTCCTGCCTCCAGACCTTTTACCCGGTCAGCAATATCCGACAGGGCCGTGACCATGATGACGGGAATATGGGCGGTGAAGGGATTGGCCCGGATCCGGCGGCAGACCTCAAAACCATCCATGCCGGGCATCATGACGTCCAGCAGGACAATGTCCGGCTTTTCCTTTTCAATTTTGTCCAGCGCTTCCTGCCCGCCGGAAGCCGGGATGACCTCGAAATACTCCGCGGCCAGCTTGGCAGACAGCAGCTTGACGTTCAGCAGGATATCATCAACAACAAGGACACGCGCCGACATGCCAACCTCTGTAACACCATGAACAGGTGCCTCTCATCTCCTGATAGCACAGAAAAAGCTTATTAAAGGTTAAGGTGGTCCGGACCCTACGGTTTGAATTTCCCCACAATTTGTTTTACCCACTGTGCAACTTGGTCTGTGAGGCCGGGGTGTCCCTTGCGAAATTCGTCCCGGGCCGCCGGTTCCAGCGTTTGCGCGGCTTCTTCTGCCCTGTCGGCGAGCCGGCCGGCGCTGTGCACGGACAGGAACGGGGTGATATTTCTCCCGTTGTCCGGCCCTGTTTCCAGATCCCGGACAAGAGCACGGGATCCTGACGCAATATCGGCCAGCATCCGGGCCATGGCCTTCTGCCCTTCTTCTGTCGGGAGAGGTTTCTCCCCGGCCACGTTGACGATATATACAGCCGCCGCCAGCCGGGCCATGGGAGAAAGACCCGGATCGCTGATGGCAAAAGAGGATTCAGGAACCTGGCCTGTATACAGCCTGTCACACCATTTCCAGGCCTTGGCGCGGGCATACTCTGTAGGGCTGAAATCCTTCAGGATCCCGGGATCTGTTTCCAGGAAACAGGCGAGCAGGGGTTTTTCCAGCGTCACCTGCCCTGCGGAGACAGGCATGGCAGCGTGGATCCTCTTCTCCGCCAGCAGGTCCAGCAATCCATTTATGGCTTGGCGGGCGGCTCCTGCGGAAAGGATCTGGATGTCACTGGCTGCCCTGTCGCACAGCTCAAAAAGGGCAGATCTGTATCTGTCAGATCTCCAGGAAAAATCCAGAACAGTCCCGACTGTTTTCGCATAAAGCGGATCAGCCAGCCAGTGACCCCGGATTTCTTTCATGAAGTCCAGGCTTGCCGGGCCGGACAAAAGCTCATGCCGGCCCGTCAGTCTCTGCTGACCCAGCCATGTGTCCAGGGCTGTTACGGCATGAAGATAGTATCCACCGGCATCAATCGCCCGGAAAAACTGTCCCAGGGTGGCGGACATTTCAGCTGCAGTCTCTGGCATCATGGTGACGTTCCAGAAAAATCTTCCGGTACGGGCCTGCGCGGCTGTGGACGGATCATAGTCAGGCAGGCTGAATTTCATGCCCAGGATATCGCACAGGGCCTTGACCAGGGACGGAATGACGACCCTGCAGAAGTACTGCCCGTTCTGTTTGCTGGATTCACTGATGCAGGACCCCAGTATGTCAAGGGACGATGTGGTCGCATGCAGGCTCCATGCGCACTCGGGGCTGACCGGAAACTGCTTTTTTGCAGCCTCCATTTCCGCCTTTTCACTTTCAGAAACAAATTCCTTCACAAAGTGGCACCCCAGGTTTGACAGGGCTGCCCACAGCTCGATCCTGGTGCGGGGAAAGCGCTCCCACTCCATGGCGCCCTGGATCAGGATCTCCACGACCCGGGTCTGGATTTCCCGGGGTCTCATGGCGCCTTCTCCCATGGGCTGACCCGTTCTTTCTTCCCACAGGGCGGCAACAGCAGGCCCGATCTGCTCCAGAAAAGCGGCAAGGTCTCCCTCAAAGGACAGAAACGCCCGGTTCTGGATGTTATGGATGAATTCATGACAGACAGTCAGCAGCAGCTCCGGATGGGCATGCCCCTTTTCCGAAGCTAGGAGAAGGGGGCTGAGGTGCATCCCCCTGTCACTCCATCCCGGATGCACTCTCCCGTATTGGCTGATCATGGAATATTCGGGAAATTTCGCAGGCTTTTCCGGTGGCGCATTGCTCATCAGGGCCTGCGACATCCATCCCCGGCCATCGGACGCGGGCTCAAATTCTTCATCCAGTGTGCCAAAGCGGATCTCTCCGGCCGGAGCCACAGTCTCATCCCGTTCAGGAAACAGCAGCTCAAACAGCCGGGAGTATGTGGTGACGCCACCTGTAACCAGTGTTTCCAGAGCCCGTACAACTTCCCCATATCTGCTTTCAGGCATGATGTTGTCTATCCCGGCAAGGGAGCACGGTGTGGCGCCGCAACGGTTTCTGCCGCTTCGGAACTGTTCTGGTCCAAGGCGCTGCGCACAAGGATACGGAATTCATTTGCCGCCTCATACTGCTCTGGTTCCCAGGATCTCAAGGGTTCAGACCAGGATTCAGGAAAGCAGGCCGCCAGGGGTTTTTGTAGCATTGCAGTGCCGACAGTCACCGGGACAGCAACATCCATCATCCCGCTTGCCGAAAGCATGAGCAGGAAGTTGTCCCGTGCAATCCGGACCTGGTCCGGGGGAAGCGCATCAATGTCCCGGACCATCCTTTCACAGAACCTGACAAGGGCGGGAGTGAAATCATCAGCCTTGCGGCAAATATCCAGAACCCCGCGGATAATTCCCGCATAGCGATTTTCCTGAAAGCTGGTGGCCTGGATATCGTCCAGGAAGCCCAGATGGCCTGATCCCTCCAGGGCAGGGGCTGTCTGGACAACCAGCCAGTTCCCGAATTTTTCAAGGACTGGCCCCCTGTCATCGGGAGGCGCCATCCTGACAGCCTGGAAGAACTGTGTCAGTCTGGCAGACAGCTCTGCCGGGGTTCCGGGTACTTTCCGGAACAGCTTGCCAATACGGACTTCCTGCAGAAGGCCCGGATCATAGTCCGGCAGGTCGAACCCTGTTCCGATGATATCGTAAACTGCCTTGACCAGGGAGGGCAGAACCATCATGACAAAGAGCCCTGTATTTTCAGGACCCGAAGACGGGTCGAGAAGAAAAATATCATCAATCGTTTTATTGATTCCGGAGGCTTCACATTCCAGAATTTTCCGGCATCCCTCGCTGACTGCGAAAGTCTCACTGGCCTTTATGCATTCTTCCGCCTCGTCTGCTGAGATACCCAGAAAGACTTTGGACACGCCCATGGCCACAAGGGCACCCAGAAGTTCTGTCCGGTTGCGCGGAATATCGCTCCATTCTGTTGCCCCCTGGATGATCATTGACAGAAGCTGTGACATGGTTTCCCGGGGATGGAATATGTACTCGACCACCGGATTCTCTCCCTCGCTTTTCGGGAGGAATTTTCTGTAAAAAGCTGCTTTTTGCCGCCCCAGAAATTCCGCTGCTTTGCCCTGGAACGTCAGAAGGAGCCGGTGCTGGATAATGTGAATGAATTCATGGGAAATTGTGACAAGAGCCCTTGTATTTTCCGGATGGAGAATATCATCGACAAGATACATGGATTTGTCGTCAGCAGCGGTAACGAAGCCTTTTATGCACTCCGAAACAGACCTTTCGATCCCCTGTGGTGCTCTGTCCGAGATCACCAGGGGCTGTGAGAACCAGCTGCCGCCCGGGGGCGGGGCAACCTGTTTCTCCAGCGTTCCAAAACGGACTTCGCCCACAGGAGCAATATCCGGATTCCATTTGTTCCTGAAGAACAGGATGAACAGCTGGGCATAAGTGGCACTGCCACTTCTGACCAGCACCCTCAGCGACTGCACGGTCTGTTCGTATCTGTTTTCAGCCATGGTTCGTCCCGGTCTTCCGAAAGGTCTTCAGGACAGATTTTGGCCGGGGAAAGGTTAACGGAGGGTTACCGTCCTCAGGATTTCTGAACTTCCGGTTGCGATCCGCCAGCCGGGCGGGAGACAAGCACCTTGTCGATGCGGCGGCCGTCCATGTCCACAATCTCGAAGGTCAGGCCAAACCAGGAAAAAGTCTCGCCCGTTTCCGGCACATGGCCCAGCTGTGCCATGACAAAGCCGGCCATGGTGTGGAAATCCTGTTCCCCTTCCTGCATGCCTGCAATGCCCAGGACACCCTCGATCTCCTCGACGGAGGCTGATCCCTCCACCAGCCACGAACCGTCATTGCGCCGGACAACAGCGGGTTTTTCCGCCTCTCCCGGCTCGGGCATGCTGCCGGCGATGGTTTCCAGAATATCAGTGACAGTGACGAGGCCTTCCAGACCACCGTACTCGTCCACAACAACAGCCATTTCCTGGTGTGAGTCCCGGAACAGTTCCAGCAGCTTCAGGATCGGGGTGCCTTCGTGGACGATCAGGGGTTTTTCCAGCGCCGCGCGGATATCCAGCGTTTCTCCCCGCAATTTCTGGACCAGAAGGTCCTTGGCATGGACCACGCCCAGCACATTGTCGATGTCATCCTGGCTGACCAGAAAGCGGGAATGGTCCGTGGACACCAGATCCTCGAAGATGTCCTTGCGGGGCTCGTTGATATCCACCCACACAATGTCCGGGCGGGGCGTCATGATGGAGCGGACGGTCCGGTCCGCAAGGCGCAGGACACCCTCAATCATCTCCCGTTCGGCCTGGGCAAAGACGCCCAGCTGGGTGCCTTCCTCGATCATGGCCTTCACCTCGTCTTCCGTGACAGCAGGCGCAGTCCGGCCATAAAGACGCAGCAGGCGCAGCACGGCATCCGACAGCTTGCCCAGAATCCATACAACAGGGGCGGACAGTCGGGAAAGGGCCAGCATCAGGGGCGATACGGCGGAAGCGATAGCTTCAGGATTCAGAAGGGCGATGCGCTTGGGAACCAGTTCCCCCAAGATCAGGGACACCAGGGTGAGGGCCAGAACCACAATGCCCAGGGCTGCGGTGTAGGCATAGGGCGCAATCCAGGAAACCTGCTCCAGGTGCGGTGCCAGTTTTTCAGCAACACTCGCCCCCCCGTAGGCGCCGGCCATGATGCCTGTGAGGGTAATGCCCACCTGGACGGTGGACAGGAAGGTGGAGGGATTCTGGCTCAGCTGGACAGCGGTTTTTGCGCCCCTGACCTTTTTCCCTGCCAGCTGCCGCAGCCGGGGACGCCGGGACGACACCAAAGCCATTTCAGACAGGGCAAAAAAGCCGTTCAGGGCGACCAGCACCAGAATAACAAGAATTTCCCACATGTCTCCGTCCGGAATCAGGAATGGCCGCGGATTGTAGAGGCATCCGCCCTCCCTGCGAAGGGGGTAATTGAGAGACGTGCCGGACAGGTCCTATATCGAAAGGCAGATAGACATGACCAAAAGCCCAGGGCACCATTTTCCTTTTGTAATGAACCATGGATCTGCCCCATGAATCCTGCTTCCTCTGGCCTTTTTCCCGTCCGCCGCATGCGCCGCCTCCGGCAGACGGATCCCCTGCGGGCCCTGGTGCGGGAAACGCGTCTGACCGCCGATGACCTGATTTACCCCCTGTTCATGGAAGAAGGTCTGGCGGAGCGCACGCCTGTTGCTTCCATGCCCGGGATTTTCCGCGAGACAGAAACCAGTTTGCTAACAGCTGTAAAGAATGCACAGGCTGCCGGCATCCGGGCTGTCATGCTGTTCGGCGTCTCGCGGAAAAAGGACGTCACAGGCAGCGATTCTTTCAGAAAGGGCGGTATCCTGGACCGTATGGTCAGAAGCGTGAAGGGCGCTTGTCCTGACATAACCGTGATCGTGGACTGCTGCTTCTGCGAGTATACGGACCACGGTCACTGCGGCGTCCTGACGCCGGAAGGACACGTGGACAATGACCTCACCCTGGAGAATCTTTGCAGGCAGGCCCTGGTGGCAGCAGAGGCGGGGGCAGACATGATCGCCCCTTCGGGCATGATGGATGGCACTGTAGCCGTCCTGCGCCGGGTCCTGGACCAGGAAGGATTCTCCCACCTGCCTGTCATGTCCTATTCCACCAAATTTGCCTCGGCTTTCTATGGCCCGTTCCGCGAAGCCGCCGGGTGCAGCCTGGGCAAGGGCAACCGCAGAACCTACCAGATGGACCCTGCCAACGGGCGCGAGGCCATCCGGGAATCCCTGCTGGACGAGGCGGAAGGCGCAGATATCCTGATGGTCAAGCCCGGCATGGTCTATCTGGACGTTCTGGCCCGGCTGCGCGACAGGACGGACCTTCCGCTGGCGGTCTATCAGGTCAGCGGCGAATACGCCATGATCCGCTTTGCCGCGCAGGCCGGTGCCATCAGCGAGAAGGATATCATCATGGAATCCCTGCTGGCCTTTAAACGGGCTGGTGCCGACCTGATCCTGACCTATTTCGCACCGGAAGCCGCGCGGTACCTGCGCGAGGGCTGACGCTCAGGGCACAGCTGCTTTCTGCGCCGGCGCAGGAACCGGATCCGCCCAGTGCAGCTCGACAAGCGCCCTGTGCTCCACCAGCACCTCCAGCACAGCCCGCAGGCGCCCTGGACCACCATCCCCGGCAGCAGCAATACGCTCCCGCGCCTTCTTCAGGCCAGTAGCAGAAGGCTCGACGCGCAGGCCATCCTCACCCGCTCTCCACAGACGCTCCAGACACCACACCGCCAGATCAGGAGCCTCCAGCCCCGCCAGCTCATCATTCGGGGCCGCCAGGAACACAGCACTGCTCCGCTCCTGCTTCTGCCTTTCCGTAACAGGCACGCCTCCAGCCAGACCAGGCTCCGCCAGAAACATCAGGTCCGGCCATTTCTTCCGGTCCTTTTCTGCCTTTGCCAGCTCCCTCTGCTCCCACACATCGCGCAGGGATTCCAGCTGTTGGCGCAGCGCCTCCTGGCCGGTCCAGCCGGCCTCATCCACACCCAGAATGCTGTACAGCGCGGCGGTCAGGGCAGTGATGCGCGCGGTGGCTGTTCCGGTGTCAAGGTCCCGGAACCCGGCATTCTTCAGCGTCACACCAGTTATCGGGCCGGGGGCTGGAGCTGCGTGGACAACGGGAGCGGGCGTGGCGGGGGCTGTGGGACCGGAGAGGGTCTGGAGTCCCTGTCTTGAGTGTTTTTTCAGGAAAGCATGCCACTGTCGCAGGTCCGCAAGTGCTGCATCACGTGCAGCCTTCAGGGCGCGACGTTCTTCGCGGCGAACCACTTCAGGACGGGGGGTGGATTTATCGGGGGTGGAGGGGGTCGATCCGGAACTGGCCAGACTTTTGGAAACATGCGATGGCAGAGAGGCGAAAGCCGTTTCCCAGGCACGCTGCAGATCATCAAGGGCAGAGTGTTCTTCGGAAGTAAAGGGCTCTGCCATGTCCCAGTCGGACTGGTTTCTGGCCCATCGGGAGCACATCCGGAACATCCGGAAAGACTCTCTGATAGCCCAGAAAAAATCCGGGGATGGAAGGCGTTCTCCTGAAAAAGATTTCTGGAAAATCTGGTACTGGGCTGGCCTGAACATCCATGTGCCTTCCCTGAACACAAGAAACCCGTCCAGAGAATTGTGATTCAGCCGGGACAGCCCTCCGTCTGCTGAAACAAGAATATGATTTCCAACCCTCTCTGGCCGACCCTGCTTTCTCAGATGATTCACCAGATCATCGCGAAATTTTCCCGGGATTACCGACGGCTTCGTCTGACTGATCATATCCCTGATAAGCCCGATGGCATCTTCCCTGATACACAACCAGCTGATCAGGATACACAGAGAGGGAACTTCATGGGACCTGATATCCATTACCTGCAGTACCTTCCCGAAGGCACGTCCAAAACCTGGAAATCCGGAAAGATGTCCGGGAATTGCCGCTGCGCCCTCATCCCACGAATTTTCCAGGTCTTTCATAAGCTGCCGAACCTTCGGCGGGAACGGATCCTCTGTCCCCCAGGTACTGGCAGGTGCTGCAGGACTTCGACCCAGCAGGGAATCCAGAATTCCCTGTTTCGGATAACTACCCATCCATTTCCGGATCATGAAAATCATATCAAGAGTATCTTTCAGGAATCCGAAAAGATTCCATGATGGAAGAAAATTTCCTGAAACCAGTGTTTCCATGGCACTCTGGTGACCTGCTCTTGATATTGCCATGGCTTTTTCAAACACGTTCTGCAGGTCATTCATGAATCCAGGAGACCCAGGAATTTTTCCTGTCCGCAGAATCGCATGCCGGAAGGCTTCCTCTGGCCACAGGGGCTGCTTTTCTCCTGAAAGATCCGCAATATACACACGGACACCGCGTAAAAAATCGTAGTCACGGTTTGCTGATGCCCCGGCTTTGCGTTCTTCCGCAGCGATTACGTTCGAGGCCTCTTCAAGCGTTAGACCTTCCGGGGTCATGCCCTTCATGATCCGTATGAGCCCAGTCCTTGTTGTTATGCCTGAAGCAACAGATATAAAAAAATCCATGAACCCCATAGGAGACATCCCCGCCTTCTGGATATCCCTGATGATATAAAGCAGGCTCTGGCCAAACACCTGGAAAGGCGATCCGGCTTCTGTACGCAGACCTGCAATAACAGAATTATCAGGATTGTTCAGACTCACAGCATCACCGCCCGCAAAATCATGACAGGATCAGAAAATCCGATCCTGCCCGGCGGTTTTAGTTGCGGCAAGCGGAAGAAAAAGACAGGGCTGGAGCCCTGCCTCTGCCTCAGTCAGTGGATTTCTGGATTTCCTCGCCGGTTTTTTCCACGTCGCGGCCAAAGCCTTCCATGGTGTTGCAGGCGGCCAGGGACAGAACAAGGGCCAGAGCCAGAACTGCTGTGCGGATCATTGTACTCTCCTCTCAGGTAGTGACTGTTGATAAACGGCAGAAACAGGGAAAAGGTTCAGAAAAATCTCAGCCGGAACCGGTGGAATCCGACAGCCAGGGCCTGTCGGTGCCAGGTTTCCCGAAGTAGTATCCCTGCAGCAGCTGGACCCCGGCCTGTTTCAGGATCCTGGCATCATCCGCGGATTCCACGCATTCCGCCACCGTGGCCATGCCGAGGTTCGTGCCAAGATCCGTCAGGTTCCGGACAAACAGCCTGTTTTCGGCATTGGTGGCCAGGTCACGGATATAGGACCCGTCGATCTTGATGAAATCTGCCGGCAGGTTGCGCAGATGCTGGAACGTCGTATAGCCGGCCCCGAAATCATCAATGGCAACCCGGATGCCCATCCTGCGCACCGCCCGGACAAAGTCTGCCATGGCGGCCACGTCGGTCACGGCGGCTGTTTCCGTGATCTCGATGATCAGGCGCGGGGCAATGGACGGATTCTTCTGCACCAGCGCGGTCAGGGCTTTCAGCCACCCACGGTCCAGGGCCGTATAGCCCGATATGTTCATGGCGAGGATAATGGAAGAATGATCCAGAAGCTCCTGGACAACCGTTTCCAGCACATGGCGGTCAATCAGCCGCGCCAGACCCAGCCTTTCAACCACGGGGATAAACGCGGCAGCCGGCACAATGGTCCCGTCGCCGCGCACCAGCCGCAGCAGGCATTCATAGAACTCCACATCGCCTTTTGCCGCATTCACAACAGGCTGCCACGCCATGACCAGGCGGCGGGCGTGCAGGGCTGCCTTGACCTCCTCCGCCATGGCCAGATCACGCCTGTGGCCCTCTCTCTCATCCGC
>JALYJY010000053.1 GCA_030775045.1 Pseudomonadota bacterium
CTGACAGTTGCCGGCGAAAATCAGCCTCTTCAGCTTGTCCTGAGCGGCATGGGGCCGGCTACAGACCGGCTGCGGGAGTGCATGCAATAGGCGTGCGGACAATCAAACGGATAATGGCCATCTGACTTCGGCTTTCCGGACTTCCGGTGCTCACGTACGTTTATGTACGCTGCGCCCCGGCTTCCGGAAACACTCATCATCTGTCTCATTCTGCGTTGATTGTCCGCATGCCCTGGACCCGTCTCTGGCTGGCCTCCGGTCCGAAGGGTGCGTCAGGGCGGTGCAATCTCCAGTGTGACCCTGACAGGGACAGGAAGTCCCGGGGGAGGCAGGGGCAGGGGTGATGCGGCCCTGACCTGGTTCATGACCATGATATCCCGGCCCGGATTTCCACAGGATACCAGGACGCTGACTGACAGGACCTTGCCAGTGCGGTCCACCAGGATCTGGTAGGATGCCGGAAGGCGCACATCGTTTCTCCAGGACAGCAGGCTGTCCACCGGTCCGATGCGGGCCCTGACAGCATTCAGCCACCGGTCCCCCAGTCCCTGTCCTGCCCGGGTGTAAGGTGTGCTGCGGGCCGGACCAAAAACGGTGCTCATGGCTTGGTTCAGCGCCTGTGTTCCCGGTGACGGAACGGGAATGGGGATGGCCAGGGGCCGGGGGGCCGGCACAGACCGCGGCTGGGCCTGCGGAGCGGGTGTCTGCGCCGGGGCTGGATCCTGCGGGCGGGCCGGCGCTACCCTCTGCTGCTGTGGTGCAGTCTGCTGTTCGTCCCGGGACGGAACCGGAGAAATTTCTTTCGGGGCGTCCATACCTTCATCGTCGGGGCCGGATTGTCGTCTGACGGGCGTGGCCGGTTCTGCCGCGGCGTTTTCCTCTGTGGTCTGGTCCTGCACAGCCACAATCTCGACCGGAATTTCAGAGGGGCTGTCGGGCAAGGACGGGGACCGCAGCCAGGCAAACAGCCCCCACGCCAGAACCAGAAGGACCAGGTGCACCAGGACAGACACAGCCGCTACAACCAGGACTTGCCGCCCCTTTCTGCGCAGGAAGGGAGAGGGGACGATGGACCTGAACAGGAATTCGGGCAGGACAATGCGGGGCCGGCGGGCGGCCGGATGCCTGCCTGCGTTTTTTCCCCCCGAAGTTCTGCCGGCAGAGGTGCCCCTGTCTGGTGTGGTGTCGTGAGCCATTGCGCCTGATATTATCACAGTTGCCCGGAAATATATTCCGTCATACTGTCGATGTTTGACAGGTTGTGCCACAGATCATCCAGGAGGGATCCCATGAAAAAGGACAGGACATCCAGAACGGACAGCAGCAGGGCGATTGCGGCCGGCCTTGCCACAGTGCTGGCGGATACCTTCCGGCTGTACCAGAAAACCCATGCCTTTCACTGGAACGTGGAGGGGCCTGATTTTTCCGAATTCCACGCCCTGTTTGAAACCCAGTACAATGAACTGTGGCTGGCCGTGGACATCCTGGCCGAGAGGGTCCGGGCCCTGGGCCACTATGTTCCGGCTTCCACAAGGGATTTTGCGGCCCTGTCCTCGATCCGGGAGGAGGAGGGAGTGCCGGAAGCAAAGGCCATGATCCGCCAGCTGGCCGAGGGACATGAGACAGTTATCGGGGCCATCCGCAAGGCCTATCCGGTTGCGGACCAGGCCGATGACCGGGCGACCATGGCCCTGTATGACGAGCGCCTGCAGGTCCACGAGAAAAGCGTGTGGATGCTGCGTTCGCACCTGACCCGTGGCACCGGCGACATGGTGGAGGCGGATCCGCTCAAAAAGCTGACAGGGAAAAAAACATAATGGCTGCATCAGGACCGGACATGTCCGACACGTTTACAGAAACCACGACGAAATCCTGGGGCCAGCGGCTGAAGGAGTCTGTGGCCGGGATTGTCATCGGCCTGATCATGGCGGGGCTGTGCCTGGGCTTGCTGTGGTGGAACGAAGGGCGGGCCATCAACCGCACGCGGACCCTGGCCGCAGGGCGATCAGCAGTCATCAGTATTCCCGCAAATCCGGTCGACCCCGCAAACCAGGGAAAGCTGGTCCATTTTTCAGGCCGCGCTGAAACGGCCCAGACGCTGGAAGACCCTCTGTTCCGCTTTCGCCGTCCCGCGCTGAAGCTGAAACGTACAGTCCAGATGTACCAGTGGAAGGAAGACCACGAGACAAAGACGAAGACCACCACGGGCGGCGGCGAGACAACCGAAACCGTCTATACCTACAGGAAGGTGTGGTCGGAAGCCCTGATTGATTCCGGCCGTTTCCGGTCCAGGGCTGGCCATGAAAATCCCGCCTCCATGCCGTTCCAGACCCAGGTGTGGACAGCGTCCGATATCCATGTGGGAGCATTTTTTCTCTCCACGGCCCTGACGGAGAGGCTGGATGATTATACCGGCCTGACCCCCACCGCTGAGGACACAGGGGCCATGGAGTCTTCCCTGACCCGCAGGTTCAAACTGTCTGGCGGAGAATACCTGACCGGTGATCTGTCCAGCCCTGGCATTGGCGATTTGCGGGTTCATTTCAGCATGATCGAGCCCCAGGACATCAGCGTTATTGGTGGCCAGAGCAGCGGTAACAGGCTCGAGCCGTGGCGCACTCCGCACGGATCCCTGGATCTTCTGTCAACAGGCACCAGAACGCCCGACGAGATGTTCTCGTCAGCCGAGATGGAAAACACCCTGATGACCTGGCTGATCCGCCTGGGTGGTTTTGTAGGGGTCTGGGCTGGCCTCGGCCTGTTTTTCCGGCCGTTCCGTATCCTGGCCGACGTGGTGCCCTTCATCGGGTCCATCGTGGGTGTGGGGATCGGCTTTGTGGCCGGCAGCCTGGCATTTGCGGCCAGCCTGGTCACCATCGCCGCCGCATGGATATATTACCGACCGGTCTTCGGCTATACCCTGCTGGGGATTGCTGCGGCCCTTGTCGTGATTTTCCTGCTGGTCCTGCGCAGAAGGAAACAGCCAGGGGATGGCCAGATCCCGGTGGTGAGGTGAGTTCCGGGACGATATGAAGTTTTCTTTTAATCGTCATGTGCTCACCCGCACCCTGATTGGAGGAGCGCCGGAGGGGCAGGACGCGCGGGTGTTGGCGGACATCGCGCGGCAGGCGGGTGGTGCTGGCGTTATTCACATTGCGCTGGACGATACTCGCATGGCGCATCTGGCCGAGGCGCTGGCTTTCTTTGCTCCCGATATTCGGGTGATCCAGTTTCCCGCGTGGGACTGTCTGCCCTATGACCGTGTCTCCCCGGGCGCGGATGTGGTGGGGGAGAGGGTTGCGGCGTTGATGCGGCTGATAAATTCCTCTCCCGCAGGAGAGGGAATGATTCTCCTCACCACCGTCAACGCCTTTTTGCAGCGCGTTTCCCCGCCGGAAACATTTCAGCACACGGCGTTCAGCGCGAAGATCGGCGACCGGATTGACAGTGATAAACTGCAGCAATACCTCACCCGCAACGGGTACAACCGGGCGCAGACGGTGCGCGAGCCGGGGGAGTTTGCTATCCGCGGCGATATCATCGATATTTTTCCTCCGGCGGCGGAAGAGCCATTGCGGCTGGATCTGTTCGGGGACGAGCTGGAAAACATCCGCGCGTTTGATCCGCTGACCCAGCTGACCTCGGAAAAGCGCGACGGATTTACTCTCAAACCTATGGGCGAAATCCTGCTGGATGAAGCGTCCATCCAGAACTTCCGTGCCCGGTATCGCGAGCTGTTCGGTGCGCAGAATGCCGACGACCCTCTGTATGAGGCCATCAGCGCCGGCCGCAAATACGGCGGCATGGAGCACTGGCTGCCGCTGTTTTATCTGTCGCTGGTGACGCTGGCCGATTACATGCCCCACGCGTCTGTCGTTCTCGATGCGCAGGTGGAAGAGGCTCGCAATCAGCGGCTGGAACAGATCATGGATTTTTACCAGGCGCGGCAGGCGCTGATGAAAACGCCGCAGGCCGGCGCGTACAAACCCGTTCCGCCCACGCTGATGTTTCTCGACAAGGCCGAGTGGGAGAGCATTCTTGGCAAACGCGCCACGGCCATTCTGTCGCCCTTTGCGCCAGCAGAAAACACCGGCATCGATGCGCAAGGCCGCCGCGGGCACGATTTTGCCGAGGCGCGGACGCGCATGGACATCAACCTGTTCGACGCTGTGCGCGATCACATTGCGATCCTGAAACAGCAGGGCAAAAAAGTGCTGGTGGCAGGGTATACCGATGGCTCGTGCGAGCGGCTGAAGACACTGCTGTCCCACCACGGCATGGAACATCTGCGCCTGTGTGACACGTGGCATGAGGCGAATACGCAGCACAGGGACGTGACACCACTGGTGACGCTGGCTGTTGAGCATGGCTTCGTCACGCCTGATCTCGCAGTGGTTGCCGAGCAGGATATTCTGGGCGAGCGCATGGCGCGGCCCGCACGCAAAAAACGCAGGTCGGCCAACTTCATCAGCGAGGTGAGCAGCCTGTCGCCCGGCGATCTGGTGGTGCACGCCGAGCACGGCATCGGGCGGTACGAGGGGCTGGAGACGCTGGATGTGGGCGGCGCGCCGCACGACTGTGTGAAGCTGATCTACGCGGATGGCGACAAGCTGTTCGTGCCTGTGGAGAATATTGACGTGCTGACCCGTTATGGGTCGGATGAGGGCACGGCGCAGCTGGACAAGCTGGGTGGTGTGGGTTGGCAGAACCGCAAGGCGCGCGTGAAAAAACGCCTGCTGGACATGGCCGATGCGTTGCTGAAAATTGCCGCGGAACGCCAGCTCCGCCATACGGAAATTATCGGCGCACCGGAAGGGCTCTACGACGAATTCTGCGCGCGCTTTCCCTGGGCCGAAACCGAAGACCAGACGAAATCCATCGACGATGTGCTGCAGGATCTCGGCTCGGGCCGGCCCATGGATCGCCTGGTGTGCGGCGACGTGGGCTTTGGCAAGACCGAGGTCGCTCTGCGCGCCGCCTTCGTCATGGCCATGACCGGCAAGCAGGTGGCCGTCGTGGTGCCCACCACGCTGCTGGCCCGCCAGCACAGCCGGAATTTCTCCAAACGCTTTGCCGGATTTCCGTTGCACGTTGGGCAGCTGTCGCGGCTGGTGTCGGCGAAAGACAGCACACAGGTCAAAAAAGGTTTGAAAGAAGGCACGGTCGATATTGTGGTGGGGACGCATGCGCTGCTGGCCAAGTCGATTGAGTTCAAAGACCTGGGCCTGGTGATTGTGGATGAAGAACAGCATTTTGGCGTGAAGCAGAAGGAACGCCTGAAGGAACTGCGCCACGATGTGCACGTGCTGACCATGACCGCAACGCCCATTCCGCGAACGTTGCAGCTGGCGCTGTCAGGCGTGCGCGAACTGAGCCTCATCACCACACCGCCGGTGGATCGCCTGGCGGTGCGCACCACGGTGCTGCCGTACGATCCGGTGGTGGTCCGCGAGGCGATTATGCGCGAGCATTTCCGCGGCGGCCAGACGTTCTATGTGTGTCCGCGTCTGGAAGACTTGCCCAAGGTGGAAGAGGCGCTGAAAGATCTGGTGCCCGAGGTAAAAATCATCACCGCGCACGGGCAGATGGCCTCATCCCAGCTGGAAGATGTGATGACGGCGTTCGACGAGGGCCGGTACGAGATCCTGCTGTCCACCAATATTGTGGAGTCCGGCCTGGATATTCCCACGGCCAACACCATGATCATCCACCGCGCTGATCTGTTCGGCCTGGCGCAGTTGTATCAGCTGCGCGGGCGTGTGGGCCGTGGCAAGATCCGCGGCTATGCGTATCTGACCTATTCGCCGACCATGGCGCTGTCGCAAACGGCGCAGCAGCGGCTGCACGTGATCGAGACTCTGGATACTCTGGGTGCAGGTTTTCAACTCGCCAGTCACGACATGGACATTCGCGGCGCAGGCAATTTGTTAGGCGAGGAGCAGTCGGGCAACATCCGCGAGGTCGGCGTTGAACTGTACCAGCAGATGCTGGACGATGCCGTGGACGCAGCGCGCGCCGGGGCGGGTGGAGCAATGGAGGATCGTGGCGGCTGGACGCCGCAGATCAACCTGGGCACACCGGTGCTGATCCCCGATGGGTATGTAATCGACCTGAACGTGCGCCTGTCGCTCTACCGGCGCATCGCCGGGTTAGTAGATAAAACTGAAATCGATGCCTTCGCTGCAGAACTGGTGGATCGTTTTGGCCCACTCCCCGAAGAAGTCGACAACCTGCTGAACGTGATCGGTATCAAGCAACAATGCCGCCTGGCGGGTGTCGAAAAAGTCGACGCGGGGCCCAAAGGCACCGTCCTCTCCTTCCGCAACAACGCCTTCAGCAAACCGGAAAAACTGGTGGCCTGGATGATGCAGCAGGCGGGCACGATCAAACTCCGCCCCGACAACAAACTCACTGCCCTCCGCGCCTGGGACTCCCCCTCCGATCGCGTCCGCGGTGTCCAGAAACTGCTGGAGGAGCTGGCGAACACGGCGTTTGGGTGTTGAATTAATGTGAGCACAATGTATAAGCGAAAATCTTCAATGTATAAGCGAAAATCTTCAATGAAGTTGAAAATTGCCAAGGAAAGCATAATACAATGTCTGATAATTCTCTTATCGCAGTCTGTGGTTCTTTAGCCTTGGGTCTGTTCCCGGGGTGCGTATCTGATCAAGGTGTGACAGATTCAGACCGGACTCCCCCCTCTGCAACCGCGTCCGCCCCTGCGGAAAAACAGGACCAGTCGGGAGATATTAAACTCCAGCCTCTTACGCAGGATGCCAGGACTGGTATCGGTTCCTTATTAACGAATATGCAGATTCATCTGGATCCCGAGCTAAAAACAACGACAGTCGATTTGTGTTCTGGCGGCCCCAGCCATAAAGTTGTTGACCTGAAGACGGAACCTGTCGTTACCTCAGAGGGTCGCAGGGGTGTTTCCTACAATTATACACTACAACCTGCCCGTGAATTGTATGGTTTACGCTGTGAACAGGTTGCAACCCGGTGGACTTTCACAGACTCGCTTTACATCCAGTGTTTCCGGAAAGTCCCGAACGTCTATATTGTATGGACCCAGAACGTTGAAGGGCCCAAGCGTAACGGGGGATATCATCGCAGCCATCATGTTGTTCGTCTTTTAACGAGCGTTGAAGAGGCTGCGAAATATCCTGATACCGGGGATCAAACCACGATCCTTTTAAGGTCAGGGACCCTGGAACCCCTGAAACCTGGGGACCAGAAAAAAGTAAAAGATTTCCTGAATGGCCTCCATGCAAACAATTGCCGGAAATTTTATTATCCGGCAGCGCCTTGAGGACCCCTTCAAGGCTTATTTGCAAAGTCTGATCTGGCAGTGTCGTCCAGGATCAGGAAGCGGGACTGGATAAAATATAGCTGGTTTTGGACAAAGTGCCCGGGACTCTCCCGCCGCCCGTGTGCGGGGAGCGCAAAAACTGCTGGAGGAGCTGGTCATCGTGGGGCGGTGAAAAGCCTGAAATTCCATGTTTATAACCATCCCCATGACCAGTAACCGCATATACGATCTTGCTTTTGTAACAGGCACAGCCCTGTTGCTGTTATCCGCGCTCGTTTTCTGGAACTATGGCGGGCAGCGGTTGGTGGAGTGGTGCCTTGGATGCCGCGGGGCGCACCGCTGGTGTTTCCCCTGCCCGGTGGTGGAGAGCTTGTCTGGGATCCGCACCGGGGATTTTCGCAGAGTGAAATTCTGGCTTGGGCTGGTGCCGCTTCCGTTTGGCTGGCGGTGCGCTATCTTCTGGTGGCGCGTTACGAAATGCCGCCTTTCTGGCCGCGTGTGATT
This sequence comes from Pseudomonadota bacterium, assembly GCA_030775045.1. Classification (NCBI taxonomy): domain Bacteria; kingdom Pseudomonadati; phylum Pseudomonadota; species Pseudomonadota bacterium. Next base: position 7,817 of record JALYJY010000053.1, read on the forward strand.
CGGGAAAACCGCCACAGGAACCCTGGGGTCAGGGTTGTGCAGCTCCTGGTGGTATTTCACGGGGGCTGGAGGCCGGCACGTCCGGAGCGGGCTCTTCCGGTTTCCACAGGCGCATGAGGGCCTGGGGGATGTCGGGCCGGTCGTATATCCGGACGCTGCTGTGCGGGCCGCTGTTCCCGGTTCCGATTCCGGTGCGGATGTTGGGCGTCAGGGCTGTGGTGGTAAAGGATGATGCGTCGACACCTTCCGGCCCCGCAGGGTCCAGCACAAGAACAAAAACAACATGGTCTGCATCCGGGCCATGGACATGGGTGCAGGCCCAGATTTCCCGCTCCTCCGGATCTGCAGGTGGTGGTGGAGCAAGGCTGTGTCGCGGCCTGGAAGGCCAGACAGACAGGGCCAGAACTGCGCGGCCAAAACCGCCAGAATACCGGATATCTTGGCTTTCCATGACGGTCATGCTGTCCCGGTCACAGGACCAGGCGATAAAGTCAGCAACGGTGTTCCGGTCTGTTTCCTGACCTGCTTTTCCGCAGGCAGAAACCATGACGGCTGCAGCGATGATTCCAGACAGTTTTCCCTGCATGTTTCTTCCGGATCCTACTTGGCGGAGGCAGCTCCTGCAGCCACCACATCCGCGGCGACCTGCATGCGGATGATCTTGTCGGGGTTGGTCACTTCGCCGTTGCGGCGCTGGTCGCCCTTCTTGATGGCGTCCACATGTTCCATGCCCTCAATCACGCGACCCCAGACCGTGTACTGTCCGTCCAGGAAGTTTGAATCGGCAAGGACGATGAAGAACTGGCTGTCTGCACTGTCGGGGCTGGAGGCCCGGGCCATGGAAACAGCGCCCCTGGTATGGGGCTCGCGGGAGAATTCGGCCGGCAGGTTCTTGCCCGATCCGCCGGTGCCGTTGCCATCAGGGTCGCCGCCCTGGGCCATAAAGCCGTCAATAACCCGGTGGAAATTCAGGCCGTCATAGAATCCCTGGCGGACCAGTTCCTTGATGCGGGCCACGTGCTTCGGGGCCAGGTCCGGGCGCATGGCGATGACCACACGGCCTGTTTTCAGCTGCATATAAAGGGTGTTTTCCATATCCTGTGCACTCTTCCATCCAAGTGAAACAACGTCAATATTGTGATCCTGGACTTGGGTTTTTCCCGGAACGGGAAGGGCAAGGACCAGAGCGGCAAGGGCAAGGGCAAAAAACTTTCCGGCGATCATGGGAGGAAATCTCCGTCAGGGTAAACCACAGGTCCAAGCGAACCACAGAAAAATGGCATCAGAAAGACAGGATCAGGCTGCCAAGGGAAGGTCCTGCACCGGCATTGCCGGAGAATCGCCGGATTCCGGGCCGACATCATGGGAATTTTCCTCCGGCCGGGAAGCATACGCCAGCCCGGCCCTGCGGCGGCGCTGGACATTCTCGCGTACCGTCCTGAACATTCGTGCCCGCATGGTTACCCCTCCACGTCAGTGCCATCCTGTTGCCACAGACATACCTGTTTTTTGACGAAAACAAACCCGAAAAAGTACCGGGCTTCCCGATCATTTGTCTTGACTTTGTCCGCAAGCCTGATTCCCTTGTTCCGGACAATCCGCCCCGTTTCCTTGCAAGGTTTTTCCCATGTCCCTTCCTGATATCCATTCCCGGGTCGCCGCCCTGCGCCAGGAAATGGGCCGTCTGGGGCTGGATGGCCTGGTGATTCCCCACAGTGACGAGTACCAGAACGAGTACCTGCCCCCGCATGCCGAGCGGCTGGCCTGGGCCACAGGGTTTACGGGATCGGCCGGGATGGCCATCCTGCTGCAGGGCCGGGCGGGGGTCTTTGTGGACGGGCGCTATACCCTGCAGGTGCGGGACCAGGCGCCGGCTGACCTGTTCAGCTTTGCGGATCTGACGGAGACCGGCATTGCCGCCTGGCTTGATCAGGCCTTTCCGGCATCCGGTACGCTGGGGTATGACCCGGCCCTGCACACGGTGCCGGAGGTGGCCCGGCTGGGCCAGGCCGTGGCGCGCAAGGGCGGCATGATGCGCTCCTGCCGGCCCCATCCGGTGGATGCCTGCTGGATGGACCGGCCCACGCCTGCCCCTGAACCGTTCGAGGTTCACCCCCTGTCCTTTGCCGGGCGCAACGCCGCGGGCAAGCGGATCGATCTGGCCGCAGAGCTGTCCCGTGCAGGGCTGGACGCGACGGTGATGACCGAGCCGCAGTCGATGGCCTGGCTTCTGAATATCCGGGGACGGGACGTGCCGCACACACCGCTGCCCCTGTCGTGCGGCATTCTTCATGCGGATTCCACGGTGGACCTGTTCACCGATCCGGCGAAGGTGACGGACGAGGTGGCGGCCTGGCTGGGCAACGCTGTCCGTGTTTCTTCCACAGAAAAATTCCCGGAAGCCCTGAAAGGCCTGGGGACCAGAAAGGCAAAGGTGCGGGTGGACGTGCAGTCCGCCCCTGCCCTGGTGGTGGAGACTCTGCGCAACGCCGGCGTCCGGCTGGACGAGGGGCCGGATCCGTCCGTCCTGCCCCGGGCCTGCAAGAACGACACCGAGCTGGAAGGTGCACGCAATGCCCACCGGCGCGACGGTGTGGCACTGGTGCGCTTTCTGCACTGGCTGTCGGAGACCTGGCCGCGACGCACGGTGACTGAACTGGAGGCCATGGACCGGCTTCTGGAATTCCGCCAGCAGGGAGAGCTGTTCCGGGACACCAGCTTCGCCACCATTGCCGGCGCGGGACCCAACGGCGCGATTGTCCATTACCACAGCACGCCGGCCACCAGCCGGCCGCTGGAGTCCGGCACCCTGTTCCTGCTGGACAGTGGAGCCCAGTACCGGGACGGCACCACCGACGTGACCCGCACCGTCGCGCTGGGCCCGCCGACGGCGGAGATGCGCGACCGCTTCACCCGCGTCCTGAAGGGGCATATCGCCATCGCCATGGCCCGCTTTCCCGCGGGCACCACAGGGCCCCAGCTGGACGCTCTGGCGCGGGCGCCCCTGTGGGCCGCAGGTCTGGATTATGACCACGGCACAGGCCACGGCGTGGGCAGCTATCTCAGTGTCCATGAGGGACCCCAGCGGATCTCGAAACGGGGTGGCGGTGTGCCGCTGCAGCCGGGCATGATCGTGTCCAATGAGCCAGGATACTACAAGGCCAGCGCGTGGGGCATCCGTATCGAGAGCCTGGTGGCAGTGCGCCCATGCAAGGATATTGCAGGAGCCGAGCGCGATATGCTGGAGTTCGAGACTCTGACCCTGGCGCCCATTGATATGACGCTGGTGGACCGGGTCATGCTGTCCACCGCCGAGACGGCCTGGCTGGACGCATACCACCGCCGGGTGCGCGACATCCTGTTACCCCTGCTGCCCGCCGATGCGGCGGTGTGGATCCAGAAATCAGTAGCCAGTAGCCAGTAAGACTTGCAGGTTACTGGTTCTTGGCTCCATGTTCCTGAATCCACCAGCTGTCCAGGACAGGGCCGTAGATGGGTGTGGTGTCCGGGTGGCGCAAGGGTTTCCACCAGGCTATCCGGTCGCCCGGAGCGTGGTACAGCGGCACGATGTAGTATCCCCACAGCAGAACCCGGTCCAGGGCGCGCACGGTGGCCACCAGCTCCCCCCGCGTGGCGGCGGCGGAGATGCTGCGGGCCAGTGCATCCACCACCCCGTCGCGGATGCCGGGATAGTTGCGGCTGCCGGGAAGGGCGGTATAGTCAGAGCCCCAGAAGGTGATCTGCTCGTTCCCCGGCGACAGGGTGGACAGCCACTTGTTGACCGTCATATCAAAGTCCGATTCGTCGATCCGTCCCTGGTACTGGGCTGTGTCTACGGTGCGGATTGTGGCCTCGATCCCCAGGCGTTTCAGGCCGCGGACGAATTCCAGAGCCACGGGTTCGTCCGACGGGTTCACCAGCAGGATCCCGAACCGGAAAGGTTCTCCCTGTTCGTTGACCAGCTGGCCGTTCTGCATGTGCCATCCGGCGTTGGCCAGCAGGATGCGGGCCTGGCGTAACCAGGGCCGCAGGGCTGCGGGACCAGAGCCGTCGGTCACCGGCATTGTGAAAGGTTCGGTGAAAATTTCTGGCGGAAGATTCTTCCGGTATGTTTCCAGAATCTCCCGCTCCCGCCCTGTGGGAAGGCCTGTAGCGGCCAGCTCGCTGTTGGGATAATAGCTGGCGGTGCGGACATAGGCGTTGTGGAACAGGGTACGGTTCAGCCAGGAAAAGTCCAGCACCATGGTCAGGGCCTGCCGCACACGCCGGTCCTGGAACAGGGGACGGCGGGTGTTGAACACCAGGCCGCGAACCCACTCGGGACGGCCATGGGGAAAGACTCTCAAGGTCATATTCCCGCTGTCCAGCCCCGTGCCGGCAT